>QXZO01000024.1:2539-4853 GCA_009886305.1 Betaproteobacteria bacterium | reverse complement strand
TGGATTATGGGGTGTGGCTCTTACAACCTGCAGATAAAATCGCAATAAAAATGCAAGAGAAAAAATACCTAAAACGGTTTTAATTAGAAAAATTCCGGCCTCAATCATATTTTTTATCTCCAAAATCCTGCGCTAATTCGGTAGAACGCTCATTAGCTCGCCTAACCCCTTTAACAATTATTTCTCTTAGTTGATCGCTTTCGAAAGAAGATAACGCCGCAGCAGTAGTTCCTCCTTTCGAGGTAACTCGATCACGTAAGACAGATGGAGAGTCTTCGGATCGAGCTGCGAGCCTTGATGCCCCCAAAAATGTTTCTAGTGCCAGCAACCTCGCAGCATCAGCGTCGAGACCTAATTCTAAAGCTGCAACCTCAAGTGCCTCAATAAAGTAAAAGACGTAGGCAGGGCCACTTCCGGAAATGGCCGTCACGGCATCAATTAGCGATTCCGAATTACACCACATATATTGACCGACACAGGCCATAACAGTCTCGGCTAGTTCACGGTCACCCGGAATGTTACTTGCATTGTACATTCCCGACACCCCCGCGCGAATCAATGCTGGCGTATTTGGCATCACTCGAATAATCCGTTCATGACCGCCCAGCCACTCAGCAATAGAGGCGACGGGTATGCCTGCAACAATACTCACAACTAGACTTTTGTTCAGACTGAAGTCACACGAATGGATCACCTCTTTTAGGTGCTGTGGTTTTACGGCCAATATAACAATATCTGGGTTGAAATTAATATCGTTGAAGGCCACTGATGTATTTAAGCCCATAGCCTCGAATTTTTGTCTTGCCTCTTCAGATATGTCCACGACCAAAATGTCTCCTGGCTTTGTACCTTTTTCCAAAAGACCGCTAACCAGCGCCAGCGCCATATTTCCACCACCGATAAAGACAACTTTCATAGAATGTTCACCCCGTGTGTACGACTTAATAATAATTCAGTCTTATCAAGATTGATATCAACTAACGATCGCCAAAGATACCGCGGCCAATACGAACAAAAGTTGCCCCCTCCTGAATTCCAATCTCTAAATCATCAGACATGCCCATAGATAGAACATCAAGCTGAAATACATCTTCATTTAGTTTGTCCTTTAATTGAGATAACCGCCTAAAAATATCGACGGTGTCTTGATCGCTAGCATTTATTTGAGGCATGGTCATAAGACCGCGAAGCTCCAAATAGGGTAGTTGTCGCACCAAGTGGGCAAGCTCAGCAAGATCGGCTATACGGCACCCTTGCTTAGATTCTTCGCCGGTGATGTTCACTTGAAGACAAACCTTTAACGGATACGGGCTCCCAAGCCTTCCACTGGATAATCGTTGAGCGATCTTCAACCGATCCACAGAATGTACCCAATCGAATTTAGCCGCTATTTGTCCAGTTTTATTACTTTGAATAGGTCCAATGAAATGCCATTCGAGCGGCAAATCACTCAACTCATCAATCTTAGGTATCGCCTCCTGCACATAGTTTTCCCCGAAGTGAATCTGACCCGATTCATGAGCCTCACGTACTAATTCACCAGAAAATTTTTTACTGACAGCAATTAATTGAGCAGATTGTTCCGGTCGTCCCGCTCGACTTAGGGCGGAGGAAATACGGCCACGGACGTTATGCAAATTATGCTTTATACGGGAATCAGATTGGCTCATTTTAATTTCATCACGACGGCTTCAGAACTACTAAGAAAACGACCGCGACTAAAATTAATACAGGAAATTCATTAAACCAACGATACCAAACGTGAGAATGAATATTTTGATCATTCTTAAAGGTTTTAACTAGGATCCCGCACCAAATGTGATAAACAACCAATATCGCCACAAGACCCAACTTTGCTTGAATCCAAAAACTATCAAATCCCCAACCCCCCATCAAGAGCCAGAATCCCGTAATAATGGTCAATATTGCCCCCGGAGTCATGATCCCGTAAAACAGCTTTCGTTCCATGATTTTAAAACGGTCCAGACTAATTTGGTCGGATGACATCGCATGATAGACGAATAGTCGTGGCAAATAAAATAACCCAGCAAACCAAGTCACCATGACGATTATATGTGTAGCTTTTATGATGGCCATCAAGATAAAGTTTCTCCTTTGCTAAGCTATGATGACAACTGGTAGCGACAATGATTGATGACCGTGTTCTTGAGCCGGACTAAATCACCATGAAAAAAATGGCCAGATCCAGGAAATACGGTCACGGGAATATGCTGCGGTCGAGCCCAATTCAAAACATCAGATAACAGAACCACATCATCTTCCTCACCGTGAATGACTAAAGTCTCCTCAGACA
>QXZO01000024.1:0-2529 GCA_009886305.1 Betaproteobacteria bacterium | reverse complement strand
CTACAGCGGGCGCGATCAAGACAAGTTGGTCAGGTGAACCTAAAGTAGCCGCATGAGAAACGATGTAAGTCCCGAAAGAAAAACCTGCAAAAATTGTATACTCCGGTCGAATTCTTTGGTCGGCATAACTTTGGACGCTTTTAAAATCTTCGAGCTCCCCAACTCCTTCGTCATATACCCCGTCACTATTACCAACGCCCCTAAAATTAAAACGAACAGACGTTAACCCCAAAGCATTAAACGCCTTTGCCAATGTTTGAACCACCTTGTTATCCAATGTTCCCCCGTAAAGAGGGTGGGGATGAGCTATTAGGGCGCATCCCTTACTAACGCCGCTGGGTTCATTAAGAGCGAGCTCAATATTTCCAGATGGGCCATCAATTAATAATCGTTCTTCATTTGCTCGACTCAAATTTTTAACCGCTCCACTATTTTTCCGGCCACTAGATGTTGATCAATAATATCGTCAATATCCTGCTCATCAATGAATGTGTACCAAACCTCCTCGGGATAAACAACCATTACAGGACCCTCATTACAACGGTCAAGACAGCCCGACTGATTAATCCTTATGCGCCCAGCTCCAGCTAGTCCGAGACTTTTAATTTTCGCCTTCGCGTAATCGCGTAAAGTCTGAGAACCTTGATCGTTGCACGAACTTCGGCCATCGGTACGTTGATTGCAACAAAAAAATACATGATGCTGATAGAAACTCATAAGCGATAAAATATTTAAATTCCGTTATCCTAGGATTATATCGGAGACAATACGTAAAGCCTCGGAAATATTAATTAAACATGAATAATTTTGATATCTTTAATGGCGATGCAGATGGGCTTTGCGGGATCACGCAACTTCGATTAGCTTACCCTAGGCAAACTACCCTCATCACTGGCGTCAAGCGAGATAACGTATTGTTAAACAACGTAATGCTATCCGAAAATAGCCAGCTCACAGTGGTTGATATTTCGTTACATAGCAACCTAAGCGGTTTAACAAGTGCGTTAGAGAAAGGATGCTCAGTTGAGTGGTTCGACCATCATCACCCTGGTTTAATACCCGAGCATCCCAATCTAGTTACGCATATCGATACTGACCCAGCTTTATGCAGCAGCCTTATTATCAATAAGCTACTTAAAAATCGCTTTGCACACTGGGCCATTGTTGCCGCTTTTGGCGATAACCTACAGGAGAGTGCATGCGCACTTGCCGCCTCCCGTGGTGTGCCAAAAGTAACGTTAGACGTTTTAAAAGACCTTGGTGTTTGTATCAACTACAACAGCTATGGCGCATGCATCGAAGACCTGCACTATCATCCGGAAACGTTGTGTAACATGATGCAGCAATTCAATGAACCCATGAGCTTAGTTGCTGAAACAGATCTTCTCCCAACCCTTAAAGCACACTATGAGGAAGACCTGACCTCCGCACGCGGCACTCCTGTAAAAGTGATAAACGAGTACCTCGCACTCGTAATCCTACCTAATTCAAAATGGTCGAGACGAATTAACGGTCTTTACGCTAACGAGCTATTTAACCAATTTCCTGACCGAGCCCACGCGATACTCATTGAAAAAGGCGACGGCTATACAGTGAGTATTCGAGCACCTAAAACTAATCCCTTCAATGCCCATTTGGTTGCGCTCAAGTTTGAAACCGGTGGTGGTCGTCACACCGCAGCGGGAATTCAATATTTTACTGCCGATCAAACAAATGACTTAATCGATGAGCTGAATCGACAGTACCTTCCTCACTAGATAAGCGCACTGTTGCTACCGTAAAATTTTTTTTGACAAAAAAAAGCCAGCCGTAAAGGCTGGCTCTTAAAAGGAGAGATACTGAAAAAAACGCTTGTAGTTTCCTTAAAAATCGATTTGCGCTCTGAAGATGAATGCTTCCTCTTCGGTTTCCCCACCAACTTGCGTGTCGCCATAGTCAGTAGTCACCAGGTTTGCCTTAAATCGAACTTTTTCAACCGGAACCCAAGTAACGCCTAGGGTTGTCGTTTTGACTAAGTCAGAGCCAGCATAAGCAAGGGCAGCTGCACCAGTAGGTGCGGCTTCTTGCGCATCCCATTCTGATTTCCGGATACCAATTTCCCAAGATCCGATTCCGCCCTTAGCATTAAAAGTTTGATTCGGCTTGACACCTTTCATACCCTTCATGCTGTACGTCTTAGCATAAGGCTCACCGGTCAAGCGCCACACTAAGGACATCTGACTGGCTTCAACTTCACCAGAGGAACCATCTGCATCAACCTCTACAGTTGTGCGCTCAGCCATAAACTTAAAGGGACCTTTTGCGGCGACTGCGACTACGTTGGTATAGTCCCGAGTAAATGAATTTCCAGTGGTTGTCCACGTTCCAAATGTATCTCCGCGGGCCTCACCATCGATTCCAAATATTGTTCCAACCCCTGCGTCATTTAGATTTGCGTCCCGACTACCCTGGGCGGTAGCATAACCAACATGGGCGATCATATCTTTGCTAGAGCCGAGTACACCCGCGGCATTGTATGCAACGGCCAAC
>QXZO01000234.1 GCA_009886305.1 Betaproteobacteria bacterium | reverse complement strand
ACGTCCCTCAAAAATACCGGACAAAATTTCAACTGTGTCAGGCTCTCTTCTTTGAGTCACATGGCGCGACGTACCAGGTCTTCTGCGATCAAGCTCTTGTTGGATATCTTCCGCACTAAGATTCAGGCCAGGAGGACACCCATCGACCACACAACCAATCGCTGGGCCATGACTCTCCCCAAAAGATGTTACGCAGAACGCTTTTCCAATCGTATTTCCAGCCATGGTCAGTGAGGTTGTCAATAAGTTATTAAGCGAGTTTAACACACCGATCGCACCCAAAGGAGTTGGAAAAAGGTGCTAGCGATTACATTAGTTGGTAAACTTAGGATTGAATACATTGACCAGATAACGCACTCATTACAGGAACGATTAATGCGCTCTTATCTAGAACTCATGCGACACATTCGCGACCATGGCACCCCCAAAGGCGATAGGACCGGGACCGGGACTCTGAGTATTTTTGGTGCTCAATTACGATTTGACTTAAACCAAGGATTTCCACTTTTAACGACTAAAAAAGTCCACCTTAAATCAATCATCCACGAATTACTTTGGTTCCTAAGTGGAGATACAAATATTAAATACCTGAAAGATAACGGCATCAGAATTTGGGATGAATGGGCAAATAATGAGGGCGACCTTGGGCCCGTCTATGGACATCAGTGGCGCTCATGGCCGACACCTGGTGGCAACCATATCGATCAAGTCACTGAGGTCATTAAGGAGATTCAAGAAAATCCAAATTCACGGCGGTTAATCGTGTCAGCATGGAATGTTGGGGAGATAGAAAAAATGGCATTAGCTCCTTGCCATGCTTTTTTTCAATTTTATGTGGCGGATGGCAAGTTATCATGCCAACTTTACCAAAGAAGTGCAGATTTGTTCCTGGGCGTACCCTTTAATATTGCTTCATATGCATTATTAAACATGATGGTAGCTCACGTATGCGGATTGAAAGTAGGAGACTTCGTTCATACATTTGGTGACTGTCACCTCTATGTGAATCATCTCGAACAAGCGGACCAACAGCTCTCCCGAGAGCCACGAGCACTCCCCAAGATAAAATTAAATCATAGAATCAGAAATATCTTTGATTTTACTTATGAGGATTTTAAGCTTGAAAGCTACGATCCATATCCACTAATCAAAGCTCCTGTAGCAATATAAAGAACGCGAAATGGGAACCACAATTATTGTTGCTCAAGCAAAAAATGGAGCAATTGGCGTTAACGGGGCGCTACCGTGGCACCTATCTGCGGACCTACAGCGTTTTAAACAATTAACTATTGGTAATACGGTCATCATGGGCAGGAAGACTTGGGACTCCATAGGTAGACCTCTTCCAAACCGAAGAAATATAGTCATAACACGCACCCACGGTTTAAGTCTTGAGGGCGCGCTGACAGTGACAAGTTTGGAGACAGCACTTGACTCTGCCTCAAATGATTTAGAAAAATTTATTATTGGCGGCGCTGAAATATATAACCTTGCGATGCCGCTAGTGGACACCATAGAAATGACGCTGATCCATGAGGATGTAGAGGGAGATACATATTTTCCATCACTTGATTCTAATGCTTGGATAGAATCGATGCGCAGTGAGCACACAGATGATAAATCAGGTTTAAACTATTCGTTTGTAACTTACAAACGAATAAACACAACTTAACAAAAAACGAATTTTTATTTATTCATTGATGATTAGGACATTCGGCAGAGGAAATCCATTAAATTCATTGGCATACACAGTCGTATAAGCTCCCGCATTCGGGAAGTACAGGAGATCTCCCTCTGACGCAGTAACGGGTAGCATTTGTTCTCGGCCCAAAACATCAACGGAATCACAGCTCGGGCCAGCAACATACCAAGGAACCTCATTACCTGATTTATTATTGACTTCAATCTGGTATTGAATTCCCTGAGTACATTCCATCAACCCTCCGAACACACCCGCATCCAAGTACATCCACCGTTCGTCACCTTTAGTCGCGGTGCCAATTACTTGGCATACGAAAAAACCGGCATCAGAGACCATATATCGACCAGGCTCAGCGGTGATTTTAATCTCTGCATCAAAGCCTTCCAACGCGTTTTTAATAACCCGACCAATGTACTCTATAGATGGGATAGGCTTTGTGAGGCGAACTGGATAACCACCGCCTATATTTAATAACTCAGGCTTCAGGCCTCGATTCAACATACTTTTAAAGATTTTCTTTGAGGTATCAATTGCTTGATTCCAATTATCAATATTCCGACACTGCGAACCAACATGAAACGTAAGCCCACAAAGGTCCGCGCTTATTTCAATGGCAGCATCTAAAATACCGTCAATATCTCTAACTTTAGTCCCAAATTTACCCGACAAAGGCCAATCGCTGCCAATATTGGGAGTATCAAATCGTAAATATAACTTCGCATCCGGGACGATATTTTTAATTTTCACAAGCTCCTCTCTGCTATCAAATGCAAACCAGCGAACACCTTTTGAGGCAGCGTATTTGATAAAGGAACCGGGCTTTACTGGGTTGCTGTAATGCACCGTAGAGGTATCAACACCAATAGATAACAACAAATCCAGCTCTTGAATTGAGGCAATCTCGAACTTGCAGCCCTTGCCTTTTAGAGCTCTAAGTACACGTATATCAGGGTTCGCCTTCACGGCATAATGAGCGCTAATTCCAGGCATGGCCGCCTTAAAACGATCATATTTTTGACGGACGATATCGAGGTCCAAGATAAGAACTGGTTGTTCATATCCTTCTCGCAACAGTTGCGTGACATGAGCAACATCCAGGCTAAGCTCCTGATGCGAATCAAATAAACTTTCCAACTCAACTTGTTGATCGAGCGCCGCTTGGATCGTCATCTAATTTCCTAAAAAAATCGTGGTCATTAAAAAGAGCAAAGAATCAAAAATCCTCAGCCACTAACGTGTGTTCTTAAGCCGCTGATTAGTCAAAAATTCGAAATAGCATAGCGGGATTTAAGACGCGCAATTATAGGCACTCTAAATCAAGAATCAAGAAAAATTATGCCGACCGCTTGATGCCGAACAAACTCAAATAATAATCAATAAATTCAATAATTTATATTCTAGGTAGGGTGACTCCAGATTGACCTTGATACTTACCACCGCGATCACTATATGATGTTTCACACACATCATCGGCATCAGCTTGAAAAAATATAACTTGAGCAACCCCCTCATTCGCATAGATTTTAGCTGGTAGCGGAGTTGTATTCGAGAATTCTAGCGTCACAAAACCCTCCCACTCAGGCTCAAATGGGGTAACGTTGACAATGATTCCGCAACGCGCATATGTAGATTTTCCTAGACAAATCGTTAAAACATCTCGAGGAATGCGAAAGTACTCCACGGTTCTGGCTAAAGCGAAGGAATTTGGTGGAATAATGCAAACATCACCATGAAAATCCACAAACGAATCCGAATCAAAATTCTTAGGGTCCACAATCGTCGAATTAATATTTGTGAAAATCTTAAATTCTCCTGAACAACGAATATCGTATCCATAACTAGATGTTCCGAAAGATACTACCCGCTCACCGTTCACCGCTTTTATCTGTCCGGGTTCAAATGGTTCGATCATTCCCTGCTCCGAAGCCATTTTCCGAATCCATCGATCAGACTTAACACTCATATCTTCACCCTATCTCATGATTTTTAGTTAGCGTGTTGCTTATGTCATCCCCGACGTCAGTTATTCTCTACTTTAATTTTTGGGAATGTCTGACTATAGTCGCGCTTTCTTTTTGCGAGCTTCAAACCTACAGATCGAGCAATTTCCTTGTAGGTCGCACTCGCGGGACCATCTGGGTCAGATATCAACGTTGGCATACCAGCATCTAACGCTTCCCTAATTTTAATATCCAAAGGAAGCGCGCCAAGCACGTCTATTTGATAATCTTTCGACATCTCATCTCCACCTCCTTGACCAAAAATATGCTCAGCATGACCACATTTCGAACATATGTGAACACTCATATTCTCAATAATGCCAAGTATTGGAACATGAACCTTTTCGAACATCTTTAACGCTTTTTTCGCATCAATCAGAGCGATATCCTGAGGCGTCGTCACGATGACAACTCCCGTGAGAGGCACCTTCTGGGATAAGGTCAGTTGTATATCTCCTGTGCCCGGTGGCAAATCAATCAATAAATAGTCCAAGTTCGACCACATCGTATCTCTAAGTAGCTGCTCGAGTGCTTGTGAGACCATCGGTCCTCGCCAAACCATTGGCTGATCGACATCAACCAACGCGCCGATCGACATAGCCTGGACACCATGAGACTCCATTGGCGTTATCGTCTTACCATCAGCAGATTCTGGTCGTCCCTTGAGACCAAGCATAACTTGTTGGGACGGCCCATAAATGTCTGCATCCAAAACACCGACCCGCGCTCCTTCCGCAGACAAAGCTAGAGCTAAATTAGTGGTAGTTGTCGACTTCCCGACCCCGCCTTTCCCTGACGCAATCGCAATAACATTACGCACATTGGGCAGTAACTTTAAACCTGATTGTGCTGCGTGCGCAACGACTCGAAGCTCGATAGACACTGAGATGTGCCTGCCCTCCTTCACTTTGCCAACTTGATCAACAATAATTGAAGAAAGGGATGCTTCCATACTTTTCATCGGATAGCCGACAAGAATTATGACGTTTATTGCTGATTCATTTAATTCGACTACAATTTGCTCTCCACATTTACCAATTAACTCTTCAGTAGCTGGATTATTGATCCTTAAAATTTCTTCTTTAATAGCTTCGTTAGTTATCATTATGATTTACACTCACTTTCTCTATTCGTCATTCTAACCAAAACGCACGGGCTGTTGTACGCTCTTTACCAATTGGTTTGATAAAATCTTCAGCTTAATCACAGAGAATCGCAGCGATAACAAAATATGGCCAAAAGAATCCTTGTCACATCAGCACTACCCTATGCAAATGGGAGCATTCACCTTGGCCATCTAGTTGAATATATCCAGACCGATATTTGGGTCAGAGCTCAGAAAATGTTAGGGCACGAAGTACACTATGTGTGTGCTGACGATACGCATGGCACTCCCGTCATGCTTAAAGCAGAGCAAGAGAACTTGTCTCCTGAACAGCTAATTGAACGCGTTCATAAAGAACACTCCCAAGATTTTTATGACTTTGGAATTCAATTTGATAATTACTACAGTACGAATTCGCCGGAGAACAGACAACTGTGTGAGGAAATATTCAACTCCCTGTCGGATGCGGGATTAATCGATGAAAAGGAAGTCGAACAATTTTATGATCCGCTTAAGCAGATGTTTCTTCCTGATCGGTACGTCAAGGGAACCTGCCCAAAATGCAAAACACCCGACCAATATGGAGACTCTTGTGAAGCGTGTGGTGCAACATACTGTCCCACGGATTTAATTGAACCTTACTCAACTGTCTCAGGAGCGAAACCTGATAGGAAAACTTCGACGCACTTGTTTTTCAAACTCTCAGATGCTCGCTGCGAACATTTTTTAAGGGAATTCACTCAAAATACGGATAGACTTCAACCGGAGGCCGCCAACAAAATGAAAGAATGGCTCGGCGAGGCTGGCGAGGCCAAACTATCCGATTGGGATATTTCTAGAGATGCCCCATACTTTGGGTTCCCTATACCTGGAACAAGTGAAACAAAATTCTTCTATGTTTGGCTAGATGCTCCCGTTGGATATTTCGGAAGTTTTCTAAATTACCTAGCGAACCATGAGTCCCTAAAAACCGCTACCCTTACTCAAGACTTTCTGAGGCCAGGGGGAAATACAGAGCTCATTCATTTTATTGGTAAAGACATTCTGTACTTCCATGCGTTATTCTGGCCTGCGATGTTAGAGTTCTCTAAGTTTAGGACGCCGACTAAAATATTTGCACATGGTTTCCTAACGGTAGATGGACAAAAAATGTCCAAGTCCCGTGGAACGTTCATTACAGCGAGAAGCTATCTAGAAAGCGGCTTAGAGCCAGAATCGTTACGTTATTACTACGCAGCCAAACTTAACGACTCGATGGAAGACATCGACCTTAATCTTTCTGATTTCATGGCGCGGGTAAATAGCGACCTAGTCGGCAAATATATCAACATTGCCAGTCGTTCAGCTAATTTTTTGGCTAAAAAGTTCGATGGCAAATTAAGCGATATATCGGTCACTAACAATGAAGTCGTATGCTATTTCTTTGAATGCTCTGAAAATATCGCTGACGCTTTTGAGGCAAGGCAATACAGCAAAGGTATTCGAGAAATTATGGCTTTGGCAGATCGTGCGAACACTTATATCGATACTCAAAAACCTTGGGAGCTTGCCAAATCTGAATCAGACTTAAATTTAAAGAAACTCCATGAGGTATGCTCTGTAGCCATTAATTTATTCAAAATATTGACTGTTTATTTGAAGCCGGTTCTCCCCACCTTAGCGGCTGACGTAGAACAGTTTTTAGCCATAGATGCTCTCCAATGGTCGGACAGCAAGAGATGCCTCCCAACAAAGCACGTGATTAATTCGTATCAACATCTGATGGGTCGTATTGATCCAAAATTGATTGACAAGCTAATCACGTTGAATAACCAAAAGCCCATTAAGTCAAAAACTCAATCAAATAGACCAAAGCCGAAAAAAATGGCCACTGAAAAAACTATTGCTGAAAACACAACTGACATAACGATTGACGCGTTCAATAAAATAGATCTGCGTATCGGCAAGATCATTGAAGCCGAAAATGTTGAGGGCGCAGATAAATTAGTGCGTTTAAAAATCGATCTTGGTGGCGAGCAAAGACAAGTGTTCGCTGGTATCAAATCTGCTTATAATCCAGAAGACCTTAAAGAAAAGCTTGTTGTGGTAGTGGCAAACCTGAAAGCAAGAAAAATGCGTTTTGGAGAATCACAAGGTATGGTACTAGCGGCCAGCGGTGAAGAATCGGGAATTTTCTTAATTTCACCAGAGTCGGGAGCTGCTCCGGGAATGCAAGTCAAATAAAGACACCAATTAATACTTGAGGTTCACGTCCTCTGGACTAAGCCAATCCCGTAACTCACTGAAAAGTGTGTCCTCAGGCCTCACACGCCACTCCTCACCCAGGTCGATTTCAGCCTCCCCACTTTGGCCCTGGTACATAACCGTTACTGGAATTACTCCATTTCGGTACTTAGAGAGAATTTTTTTCAACTGCGCCGCATCAGCGCTTCGCCCCATGCGTAAATTCAGTGTTTTCCCAAACCGCTCACGAACAGCCGCTAGACTAAACACATTTTCCGCTGCAATTCTTGAAACAATTGAGGCCTCATTTGTGTCTGAACTCCGACGATAAGAACGAATTTTCGCCTCAAAAACGACGATCTTATCCTCTTTGACTAAATCTCTAAACTGGTCAATAAA
>QXZO01000233.1 GCA_009886305.1 Betaproteobacteria bacterium | reverse complement strand
GGACTGGCTAGAGAGCTGGCCCCTGATGCACTGGAGCTCGAACCCTTTTTAACTAGCTTAGCAACATACCCTCCTCAAAGAGTGTCAGGCACGGCAGTTTTCATGACTACTTCCTCAAACACAGTACCCCACGCAATGCTACACAATCTCAATCACAACAAAGTCCTACATGAACGTGTTGTTCTCCTAACGGTAAGTACTGAGGAAATACCGCACGTCTCAGATAAGGAGCGCGTCGTGGTTGAGTCAATCACAGAAGAATTCCATAAAATCCTTGTTCGCTACGGCTTCAAAGACCAACCAGATATCCCAGCAGCACTTGAGCTGTGCGCTTCCTCTGGACTCGACTTCAATGTAATGGAGACGTCATATTTTCTCTCCAGACAAACCCTGGTTCCGAAGTTAGGAAAAGATATGGCTCTGTGGCGCGAAAAATTATTCGCTCTGATGTCAAGAAATTCTGCTAGCGCAATCAGCTTTTTCAAGCTACCAGCCAACCGAGTTGTTGAACTCGGCACGCGCATTGAACTATGAGTCTTGCTGGCTCTATGCATCCAGCAGGAATTTGGAGACGAGTCTTCGCTATAAAAATATAAACATCGGCTGAAACGTCTAACCAAAACGAGTGTCTCTCGGTCAAAATGTCTTAAAATTCACGTAACATGGTATTTTTGTGCTAAAAATACCATCTAGTGTTATTTACGGGGAAAAACATCATGGAGTATGTTGCACCAAAGACGGCTATCGAGGCGAGTAAAGCGCTAGTTCAAGATGGCGCATTCGCCCTAGCGGGAGGAACTGATTTACTTGTCAAATTAAAAACTAAATTCGTATCACCTAGTGTTGTTGTTGACATAAAGCAAGTCCCTAAAATCACGAGTATCGAGGAATCAACTGATGGATGGTGGATCGGTGCAGCGACACCCTGTGCGGAAATCGTCGAACACGAGTCCTTACATCGAGACTGGCCGGGAGTCGTGGAGGCATTATCGCTAATCGGATCTACTCAAATTCAAGGGCGTGCGACTCTGGGCGGTAATTTGTGTAACGCTTCTCCGGCGGCCGATAGCGTGCCCGCTCTGATCGCCGCGAATGGGACTTGTATTATCTCAGGACAAACGGGGGAACGAGAAGAGCCCATAGAAAATATTGTTGTATCCCCCGGGGCCACTGTTCTCAAAAAAGGAGAATTTATTCTTGGATTTAAACTTCCAAAGCCCCAAAGCGGCTCAGGCGATGCGTACCTTCGTTTAATTCCACGCAGCGAAATGGATATTGCGGTAGTTGGTGCAGGTGCTTCGGTTAGCGTGGATAAAAATAAAAAAATCACATCTATTCGAATATCATTGGGTGCGATAGCTCCCACCCAGGTTACTCTTAATGGCCTAGAAGATATCTTTATCGGTAAAGAGCCAAATGAAGACTCAATAAATAAATTAGTTTCAATTGCCGAGTCCGCTTGCAGCCCGATCAAAGATAAACGCGGCACCATCGAATATCGAACAAAAATTGCAGGCGTGCTTGCAAAGCGGACCCTCACGATCGCATATGAGCGAGCAACGAACCATTAATATACGGACTTGAGAGCAAAAAATGTCAAAAACACATGTTTCAACACACATTAACGGCGATAGTTATGAATTTCTCTGCAATACACAACAAACCCTTCTCGATGTTTTAAGACACGAGCTAGACCTTAAGGGTAGCAAAGAGGGATGCGCCACTGGAGATTGTGGAGCCTGCAGCGTGATGATGGATGATCGATTGGTTTGCGCCTGTCTCGTCCTGGGAGTGGAAGCCAACGGTAAAGAAATCGAAACGATTGAAGGATTATCCTCTGGGTCATCGCTAGACCCTTTACAACAAAAATTTATCGACCTTGCCGCGCTTCAGTGTGGCATCTGTACACCAGGCGTTTTAGTCGCTGCAAAAGCGCTTTTGGAAAAAAATAAAAACCCTAGCGAAGAAGAAGTACGATTTTGGTTGGCTGGTAACTTATGTCGATGCACCGGATACGATAAGATCGTACGTGCCGTACTCGAAGTTGCAGCAGAAACCAGAAATACCTGAAGATTTAGACTTTAGAGAAAAAGGAATTCAACATGAATGACATGACTCAAACTAACCTTGAGCGGGCCTTAAAAATTGTTGGCTCACGACCTGCAAGGCCTGATGGGGTTGATAAAGTTACTGGTAGGGCATTATTTGGCGCAGACAAATCCCTCCCGAATATGTTAGTAGGGCGAGTGCTAAGAAGCCCTTATGCTCATGCGAAAATCCTCTCTATCGATACCAGCAAAGCAGAGAGCCTTAAAGGGGTAAAAGCAATCGTCACCTCGGTCGACTTTGAGGACTTCCCGTCAGAATTTGTGCCTAATGGGGAAATGGTCGTAAACATGAAGGACATCACTCGAAATGTCATGGCTCGAGAAAAGGTCCTATATGTTGGACACACTGTCGCGGCTGTCGCAGCTACAGACGAAGATGTCGCAGAACAAGCGCTAGCTCTAATAGATGTGAAATATGAAGTATTACCTCATGTCTTAGAAGTCGAGGACGCGGAAAAACCCGATGCACCATTACTGCACGACGATATGATAACGATTGGGGTCGAGCCTGTACCGACATCAGCGTCAAACGTGGCAAAACGCGTCGAGTTCGGCTTTGGAGATGTTGAGAAAGGGTTCTCCGAAGCAGATTTAATAGTTGAAAGAGAATTTACAACGCAGCAGGTACACCAAGGGTATATCGAACCTCATGCCTGCTTAGCCAGCGTCTCGGAAGATGGTCAGGCTGAGTTGTGGTGTACAACTCAAGGACCTTTTGTAGTGCGGAATTTCTGCTCTAAACTCCTTGGCTTTAATGCAGCGCAAATTCGTGTAACAGCTTCAGAAATTGGCGGCGGATTTGGCGGAAAAACAGTTGTTTATCTTGAGCCTTTGGCGCTTGCGTTATCAAGAAAGTCCTGCCGTCCTGTAAAAATGGAGATGAATCGAGCAGAAGTATTTACCTCCAGTGGGCCAACATCTGGAGCGAAAGTATGGGTGAAAATTGGCGTTAAGAATGATGGAAAAATAACCGCTGGAGACTGCATCTTGAAATATCAAGCTGGAGCGTTTCAGGGTGCCCCCGTTGGCCCGGGCGCAATGTGTGCATTCGCACCCTATGATCTAACCAATGTCCGCGCAGTCGGATACGATATCGTAGTAAATCGTCCCAAAGTAGCGGCATATCGTGCTCCTGGAGGCCCTATTTCAGAATATGGAGTCGAGAGTGTCATTGATGAAATTGCGATAAAAATTGGCATAGACCCCGTTGATTTACGACTCAAAAATGCGGCTAAAGAGGGGACTGTTGCTCCCTATGGCCCTAAGCTCGGACCGATCGGAATGATTGAAACACTTGAGGCAGCTAAAAACCATCCGCATTACTCAGCTCCACTTGGTCCTAACCAAGCTCGAGGTGTGGCCTCAGGATTCTGGTTCAATATTGGTGGGGAAACAAGTTCATCAATTACAATTAATGAAGATGGCACGGTAGGACTTACCCTAGGTACGCCCGACATCGGCGGTTCACGAGCATCCATGGCGATGATGGCATCTGAAGAGCTCGGCGTTCCGATGGAGCTAATCAAACCCATCATCGGTGATACTAATTCTCTTGGCTTCAATTTTCTGACGGGCGGCAGCCGAGCTACGTTCTCTACCGGAACAACAGTAGTTGAATCTACTAGAGAGGCAATAGGGGAACTTAAAAAGCGAGCAGCGTTACTTTGGGAGGTGTCTCTTGATCAAGTTGAATGGGTTGATGGTCATGCTCGTTTGATTTCAGGAGATGAGCCCAAAACAATGAGTCTTGCGCAAATCGCAAAACAAGCCGGGAAAACAGGCGGACCAATCATGGCCAATTGCTCTATGAACGTTACTGGTGCTGGACCAAGCTTGGGAACGCACATCGTGGACGTTGAAGTAGACGAAGAGACCGGGCGGGTCTCCATCATTCGTTACACAGCGATTCAGGATGCAGGAAAGGCTATTCACCCAGCCTATGTTGAGGGGCAATTGCAAGGAGGTGCGGTTCAAGGAATAGGATGGGCACTTAATGAAGAATATGTATATAACGATAAAGGAGAGTTGGAAAACACTGGATTCTTAGACTATCGTATACCTGTCTGTTCCGACGTTCCAATGATAGACACTGTCATTGTTGAAGTGCCAAATCCAAATCACCCTTACGGGGTCAGAGGCGTTGGCGAAACGCCGATCATTCCACCGCTTGCGGCCATCTCGAACGCGGTATCTAGGGCAACAAATAAACGGTTCGATGAACTGCCGCTTTCTCCACCCAAAGTTCTAGCAAAACTCATGCACGGATAAGCATTAAAAAATCCTTGGCACAACTTATTATCACCGGCTCTTTGAGGGGCCTAACAAACGGCATTAGTGAATTTAATATCCAGGCAAGAAATGTTCACCAGTTAGTAAGAGAGCTAAAACAAATTTGCCCCTCTCTTGCGCCACTAATTGAATCTGACGGTTTCGCTGTCGCTATTGACGGCGAAATCCATCAAGATATTCTTTTTGCTCCTATAAGCGAAGACAGTGAAGTCCACATCATTCCACCTATCGGAGGGGGCTAACAAGACTTCCCATAACTCACCGCACTTAACGAATACTTCGACCACCATCTACCGGAATTGCCAAACCTGTCATAAACGATGCATCTTCGCTCGCCAAAAAAGCAATAGTAGAAGCGACTTCTTCTGGCTGTCCGATACGACCAATCGGATGCTTCTCGATCATTTGCCTCCCAAGCAATTCAGGATCGGGGGCTTCGGCCATCATGCCTCTTGGCATCGCAGTGTCGATAGTAGCAGGACAAACACAATTAACACGAATATTGTCTTCACTGTGGTCCAACGCTAAAGACATAGTCATCGAAACTATCGCACCTTTAGTCGCCGCGTAAGCAACTAACCGCCGATTACCACGAATACCGTTTATAGATGCTAAATTCACAATCGCCCCACCACCCCTATTTCTCATTAACGGTATCGCCTTTTGACAGCCCAGAAAACTACCTCGAAGGTTTATTGCCATAACCTCATCCCAAAACTCTGACGTTGTTTCCTCTGCTGTCGCTTGAGGAGAAATACCAGCATTATTTATCAGTACATCTAACCCGCCATGAGACTTCATTAATAAATCCATCGCTGCTATCCACGATTCCTCATATCGAACATCTAGCTTTACCACCTCATAATTCTTTACTGCTTCAGCCTGAGCATCATCGAATATTCCTGCGATAATTGTTGCGCCCTCGCTCGCCATTCTTTTTGCAGTAGCTAATCCTATTCCTTGCCCTGCACCAGTAATTAATACCACCTTATTTTCAAACCGAGCGGTCATTATTCTTATTCCTTTTTATCTGATATTTAAAACTAAAATTCTCTAAAACAATGCCTTCAGCTTCTTTTCGTTCGGAGCGTGAACAATACCTTGTTCTGTGATCAGCGCGGTAATTAGTCTTGCAGGAGTTACATCAAAAGAGGGGTTTCTAACTTTGACATTTTCAGGCGCCCATCGGACATCTCGGTACCCAGTAACCTCATTTGAAGATCGTTCTTCAATAGGAATATCATCGCCGCTAGAGATAGATAAATCTATCGTCGATAACGGACAAGCAACGTAAAAAGGAATGTCATGCTCTTTTGCGAGAACAGCCACCATGTATGTGCCGATCTTGTTCGCCACATCACCATTGGCAGAGACTCGGTCTGTGCCTACTATGACCGCATCAATCGTACCGATCTTCATAAAATGGCCTGCCATATTATCTGTAATTAATGTCGTATCTATCCCGTCTTCCGATAGCTCCCAAGCCGTCAAACGAGCCCCTTGCAAAAAGGGTCTAGTCTCATCAGCAAAAACCGTTATTTTTTTCCCCTCTGCCACAGCTGATCGAATAACCCCAAGGGCAGTCCCATGGCCCGCAGTCGCTAGCGCCCCAGCGTTACAGTGGGTCAAAATACACATACCGTCATCAAGAATCGATGCGCCAAAGGCGCCCATTTTTTTATTGGTCTCAATATCTTCGTGATAAATCGCGTGCGCCTCCTCGAGTAATAGACGCGCCACGAACACATTGTCATTGGTTGAGCTCACAGAAAATCGATCGCGCATACGGTTCAGAGCCCAAAATAAATTTACAGCAGTTGGTCGGCTAGCCGCCAAAACATCAAAGGCCTGAACCATTTGTTCAGCAAATTTTTCTCTGGGTAGCGTAGCGCATTTTTGCGCTTCTAGAGCAATACCATACGCCGCCGCCACTCCGATGGCCGGCGCACCCCTAACGACCATCTGTTGAATGCCTTCCGCAACCGTTTGCGCGTCCGAATAAGATAAAAACTGGATAATGGCTGGCAAACAACGTTGATCAATCATCTCAAGCTGATTATTTCGCCAACGTAATGTTTCGACAGTCATTCAATAACCTTTGCGTTAATCGCCATCGAACCCAACGAGGGAAAATACGCGCCTCCCCATTGCTTCAAGTTTCTTTGTTCCACCCAAATCAGGCAAGTCGATGACAAAGCAGCACTCTACAATTTCGCCACCACAGTGCTCAATAAGTTGAGTCGCCGCGAGTGCGGTACCACCCGTGGCAATCAAGTCATCCACCAATAATATTTTTGACCCTTTGGGAAACGCATCAGCATGGATTTCAATTTGATCAGTTCCATACTCCAATTCGTAAGCTTGAGAAACCGTCTGGCCAGGAAGTTTCCCGGGCTTTCTCAAAGGGATAAAACCTTTAGTTAGGCTCGCCGCGAGAGGGGCTCCTACAATAAACCCTCGCGCTTCAATGCCCGCAACAAAATCAAATTCATATTTTGAATAGCGGTCAACTAAAACTTGAATGGTGTATTTAAAACCTTCGGGATCATTTAATAGCGTAGTAATATCGCGGAACATAATGCCGGGTTTAGGGTAGTCAGGGATTGTTCTTATTAGCTCTGTTATGTTCACGATTCATCCTTCCAAAGCACATTCCAGTTAAAAAATTTCATCTTAAAAAATCTACTCAATGCTTTATTACCCGTCCAGCGATTGCGTCAAGCTTTTTTACTAAAGTAGGATCTCGAGCATCAGAAGCCGTAATTAAGGCAAACTCAAGCGCCTGCTTGCAACTACAGGTCGGCCCACTTTCATCAGCATAAATCATGGGGGCAACCTCACCGATTAGTGTCTTAGCTTTTTCCGCATTCCCGACCAAAACTTTTATGACTTGCTCAACAGATACGTCTTCATGATCAGGATGCCAACAATCAAAATCTGTGACCATCGCAACACTTGCGTAACAAATTTCTGCTTCGCGCGCTAACTTAGCCTCTGGCATATTGGTCATGCCGATAACATCGCAACCCCATTGACGATAAAGCTTTGATTCCGCTAACGTGGAGAATTGTGGGCCCTCCATTACAAGATAAGTACCACCTCGAACATGCCCGATATCTGTGGCGTTTAATGCCGATTGAATATGATCACCGAGACGAGAGCAAACTGGGTGTGCCACTGAAACATGAGCGACTAAGCCCTCTCCAAAGAATGACTTTTCTCGAGCGAAGGTCCTATCGATAAACTGATCTACAACGACGAACATGCCGGGCACGAGGTCCTCACGTAACGACCCGACGGCACTAACAGAAACTAAATCCGTAACACCTAACCGCTTCATACCATCGATGTTTGCACGATAGTTGACCTGGCTCGGTGAAACGACATGTCCCCGTCCGTGCCGCGGAAGAAATACAATTTTTAACCCCTCAAATTCACCGACTAAATAATCATCTGAGGGCTCTCCAAAAGGGCTCTCTACTCTAGTCCAATTGGTATTTTCTAAGCCTTTCATATCGTAGACACCACTCCCGCCGATAATACCGATGACTGTATCAGTCTTCATTATTACATCCTCTTTTTATCACTATTAAAGTTGATTTTCATTACCAGGTCTAATTTCAAGGCTGTCGCCACAAATGACTTAGCCTTTTTCTTTTTTCGGTATTGCTCGAATAACAAACATTAATCCGATCATCACCATCGGAACGCATAACCACTGTCCCATCGAAAGCCCAAAAGATAAAAGCCCTAAGTGCTGGTCCGGCTCCCTCATAAATTCAATAACAAACCGAAATAGGCCGTAGCATATTAAAAACAGTCCTGATGTTACACCGACTGGACGTCTCTTTTTTGAGACATTCCAAAGAATCATAAATAGAACTATTCCCTCGAGAAAAAACTCATACAACTGTGATGGGTGTCTACCCACAAGCACGCCAGATTGTGGAAATACTATTGCCCAGGGCATATCAGTAGGACGACCCCAAAGCTCCCCATTTATAAAATTTCCAACCCGTCCTGCCGCTAAACCCAATGGGACTAATGGCGCTATAAAGTCCCCCAAAGCTAGCCAGTTTTTCTGTTTTAACCGCGCATAAATTACTACAGCAAAGCACACCCCGATTAACCCCCCGTGGAATGACATTCCACCTTCCCAAACATAGAAAACCGACAGCGGGTTCCGAATAATACTGCCTAAATCATAAATGATCGAATAACCTAAACGACCACCAATGATGACGCCCAACACAATAAAAAAAAGCAGGTCATCAAACTCGCGTAATGAAATCGGGGAGCTTTTGCTTGTCCGTATTCTTGATCGCCCGAGCATTAAACCCAAGCCAAATCCGAGTAGGTACATCAATCCATACCAACGCACCGCCACGGCGCCAATCTGGATTGCTATTGGATCAAATTCAGGATGATAAAACATTAATCAGGACTCACTCGTTAGGAATAATGCTGTGATTCATTCTGCCACGAATAATCCGTGCTTTTCTAAGGGATGGCTCAGTGTCGCCGATTAGATAATGTTTCCTCGGCGCTGGAATATAGGAGGCTAATTTTACTGCCTGATATTCACTTAAATCATCTGCTTTCTGATTGAAATAATGGTCCGCCGCCGCCTCTATGCCATAGACACCTCGACCCCACTCTATGACATTTAGATAGATTTCAAAAATCCTTTTTTTTGATAAAACAACTTCTAACATCACGGTCAATATCGCCTCTTGTCCCTTTCTCCATATAGACCGACTCGGAGATAGAAACAAATTCTTCGCTAGCTGTTGAGTAATAGTTGAGCCTCCAGACACCGTTCTTCCCTGCTTTAAATTCTGTGAGGCAGCATATCGCAAAGCAGTCCAATCGAATCCGCTATGGCTCAAGAATTTAGCATCCTCAGATGCAATAACCGCCTTTTTTACTTGCAAAGAAATATCCTTATACTCAACCCAAATATACTTTGGTACCTTATTGGTTTCTTCAGCATAGGCACTCATAAATGAGCTGCTAGCTGGCTCTATCCATCTTAAAGTTAAAATACGGCCAGCGAACCATAGCTCGTAAATCAAAAATAATGAAACTAAAAAACCAAAAAATTTCCAGACCCAACGTACTCGTCGCTTCATCCCGACCGTAATATCTCCATCACTGCATGCGTGTTAGGACGCTTGTCACACCAAAGAAAAAAAGATTCCGCCGCCTGTTCAACCAACATACCTAAACCATCTACAGCTTTATGGGCTTTAGAATTTTGTGCCCATTTCATGAAAGACGTCTCATTTTTGCCATACATCATGTCATAAGCTAGAGTCTTGCTACCTAAAAGGTTCGTGCTAAGGGGAAACAAATCATTACTCAAGCTGCTTGATGTGGCGTTCACGACCAGATCAAACTCGCCGTCATGAAGATCAAATAATCCTCCCGAGGCGACATCAACAGCCAACTTACTAGCCTCAACTTCGATCGTTTTAATCAATCGATGAGCTTTTTCTGGCGTTCGGTTAACCACCATAATTGATTTAGGGCGCTCCTCAAGAATAGGAAGTAAGACACCGCGCGTAGCGCCCCCGGAGCCT
>QXZO01000232.1:2835-5249 GCA_009886305.1 Betaproteobacteria bacterium | reverse complement strand
GTATCCACTAAATATGGCATGGTAAAAACAGACCATATTTTATTCGTCGGCAGTGGTGCCTTTCATCTAACTAAACCCTCTGACCTAATCCCGGAACTTCAAGGCAGGTTTCCAATAAGAGTAGAGCTCTCGAGCTTAACTGTTGAAGATTTCGAATGCATTCTCACATCAACAGACGCCTGTTTGTGCAAACAGTATGAAGCCCTGCTGGAAACCGAAGAGGTCTATCTTAAGTTCACGACTGAAGGCATACGTCGAATCGCGGAAATAGCTTGGCACGTCAACGAGTCAACAGAGAATATTGGAGCACGTAGACTCTACACAGTGATGGAAAAACTATTAGAAGATCTGTCATTCGATGCATCTAAAAAATATGGTCAATCAGTTTCTATAGACATTGAGTATGTCAATGATCGACTCAAAGATCTATCAGAGAGCGAGGATTTAGCCCGATACGTATTATAGAACTCTAGGTGTTATTTTTCAGCACAATTTGATTTAGTAGTACAATTTTATTCAGGGGAGATTTTTATGAACTCTAAGCAAGGAGCAGTAATATGAAAAAAATCATTGGTCTCATCGTTTTATCCTTTTCTAGCTTTATTTTCATAAATGCGAACGCGGTAGAAATGCGACCCGTGTTGACATTAGACATGGCTAAGAAGATGGCGCAGGCTTGCGAAGAAAGAGCAACTCAGGAAGGCTGGCGGATGAATATTGCCATCATGGATGCTGGTGGTAATTTAGTTTATTTCCAGCGTATGGATAGGGCCTATCTAAAGAGTATTGAGATCGCCATTTTAAAAGCTGAGACTTCAGCAGGGTTTCCTTTTTCTACCAAGGTAGTTGAAGAAATTGCTGCAACTCGCGTACCGGGTATTGCACATGTTCCCGGTGTTGCCGCATTTGAGGGAGGACTTCCTGTTATGACTGCTGGCGGCGAACATATCGGCTCCATCGGAGTATCTGGCGCGCCAGCTAGTGACGATGGCATTTGCGCACAAGCCGGTATTGATGCTGTAGCTGCTGAACTTCAGTAAGTCGGCGATTATATTAATGCTGCTCTGAGTATTCTCAGAGCAGCACATGCACCACCGTAGCCATTATCTATATTCGTAACAGTTATTCCCGGGGCACAACTAACCAACATGGCATGGAGCGCAGCGCTCCCACCTTGAGCCACACCGTAACCAACCGATGTTGGTACACCAATTAGAGGCTGCGCCACCAAACCACCCAAAACCGTTGGTAACGCAGCATCCATACCTGCGACCACGACAATTACTTTAGCTATCTTTAAGTCATCTAATCGATCAAGTAGGCGCCACAAGCCCGCCACACCTACATCTGAAATCTCAGTCGGAAGATGCCCGTAATATTGCAATGTCCTCGCAACCTCGTTTGCCACAGGAATATCCGAGGTACCCGCGCAAATGACCGACACCTGGTTTTGGCTAATAGGTTCGTTAGGCTCTGAAAAAAATGCCGTTCTTGACACCGGATCGTAATCCATTTCGAATTCGCCTAAGCTAAGCACGCCTTTATGCTTTTCTCGAGATAGACGCGTGAGAAGAAATCGGTGTTGCTTCAACTTTGCTTGCCGTAGAATTTCTGCTATTTGCTCCACAGTTTTTCCTTCGCAGAAAATAGCCTCATCAAGGCCAATCCGATCCTCCCGACTAAAATCTAACTTAACATCTTTAGCGTAACTCATCGTGAGTCGAGAGCATGCATTGGTTGTATGTGAATAAACGCACTACCCAATTTATACGCCTCAAAACTTATTGAATATTGATAGCCTCGACGTTCAAAAATGGTATTGATTCTCTTTTTTAATACTTGCTGTTCTTTCGTTGTTAAGTCAGCCATTGATCTGTCGTCTAGCTCGACAACAGCACCAGCGGATCGAATTCGACACCTAACTGTTTTGGGCTCCGGAAAGATCGATTGTGTTATCAGGCGCTCAATCTCGTTAATGAGTGGCAAGAGTTCCGGATCTATGCGAATACCCGTCTCAACTCTGCTCGATAAACACGGTGACGCAGCCAGCTCTGATAGCTTCCCCAGACCTAATTGTTTGGCTATAGCCCTAACCATACTTTTATTCGTTCGCGTTTCCACATAAGGATGTCGAACGCTAGCATTTTGCGCTGCATCTAACCCCGGTCGGTAGTCAGTTAAATCATCGGTATTCGCACCCGACAATATGACGCTTCCCGTTACGGCGGATATGGCTTTATATAAATTCGTTTTACAATAAAAACACCGGTTAACAGGGTTAGACAAATAATCCTCATCAGCAAATTCGTGAGCATCCAAAATTTGCAGCTTCCAAGCGTTATCTCGAGATAGCCCCTTCACTCGCTCAGTAGCTTGTAGTGGCACCGCTGGCGAAACAGCATGATACATTTGAA
>QXZO01000232.1:0-2825 GCA_009886305.1 Betaproteobacteria bacterium | reverse complement strand
GGCTAGCCAACATTGCAAGCGTCACGCTATCTATCCCGCCGCTAACCGCAATTGAGACTTCTTTCATCTCAGCGAGTAGCGCACGTATTTTATTCACGCATTCAGAAGCGTCTTCAGTCACTTGGGGTCTCATATTTAGCTGAAATGTCTCGTCGTAAACGTTCTCTGTTTGCAAATCCCTTAATGGAGACAAGATCGTCAGACTCAACTTTTACAGTTGTCATTTCTGTTCGGGTTACAAATTTACTGTCCACTTCTAAGGCCTTTGACACCACTCTTTTTTTCCATCGATCTAAGGTCATGCGTTTTACCTTTTGATAACGTAATCCGATCGTTGACGTTTCAAAAAAACATGACTCAAAAACTTTATCGATACCTTTAATCATTGCAAGAACACGGATTCCTGTTGCCACTCGGCCTTTCTTACCAAAAAGCACTGTTTGAGAGACATCAAGTACCGACGGAAGCGAACGAATATGATCTAACCCTATAGTTAAGTCTTCCGCACTTTGATCGTCGATATCGAAATCAACTTGATAAACCAAGTCGTGTGATTGACCCTCAGCCTCATCCAATGACAACATCAAGGCACGCAAGACGTTACTCTTATTCGGAAAAACTTTAGTTCCAAACCCTGTCCCTGAAGCGACTAATTTTCCGCCTTGAGCCTCGCCCATTTGTTGTGGCTTCAAATAAGCCAAAATCGCAGCTCCGGTTGGCGTAATACGTTCTCCATCAAGACCGTCATCATCAAAAGAAAACCCCTCCAGCAAGCTAACCGTGGCCGGAGTTGGGACGGGCAATTTACCGTGACTAGTATCTACTGTTCCACGGCCCAGTGGTAAAGCGCCTATGGTCCACGTCGCAGATACTTTATCAATCAAAAAAGCAGCGCCAACAATATCCGCGATAGAGTCCCATTCGCCCACCTCATGAAAGCTGATCGTCTCGATAGACTTGCCGTGCACTGAAGCCTCCGCGTCAGCCAAAAGGGAAAAAATGTCTATTGCGGTTTGTCGAACACCCGACTCGAGCGTTGACTCCGCCAGCATATCTCTGATTTTTATAAATGGGGTGTGATGATGTTCGTGAGTTCCTAATTCGTCAACTTTGAAACGCATCCCTGTAAGCGCAAAGTCCGCATGAGGCTGTAGTGACAATTCAACCTCTTCTGGTAGCCCAGCAGTTCGAATGGTTGAGCGCATTTCTTCATACCATTCTGGTTTGGCGTCCAAAATGGCTGCTATAAACATATCTCCCGCGACACCTCCAATGGGATCTAAATGAATACGCATGCTGAAAGATTCATAAAATTCTTAACGAGAAACCTTCAAGCCTTAACGTGTGAGCGCGCCGCCATCATAGGATAAATTTTTCCTTTAGCATCAAATTTCATTGGCTCAGGATCGCTCATAACCTCAAATTTTTCTGGATTACTTTTAATATAGGGTAATAAATTTTCTGAAATATGCAAATCCATTACTTCAAGCGTTGTGGAGATTCTTACGATCT
Source organism: Betaproteobacteria bacterium (assembly GCA_009886305.1). Taxonomy (GTDB): domain Bacteria; phylum Pseudomonadota; class Gammaproteobacteria; order Burkholderiales; family Eutrophovitaceae; genus Eutrophovita. Next base: position 1,313 of record QXZO01000232.1, on the reverse strand, counting down.
TTGCATCCTCAGGTTTTACTCTAACCACTGTTTTCACGGCAAGCTGAATCGCAGCTTTGTCATCATTCATGATAATCGGGATAGCAGCACCATCCAGATACATAGATGTAATTACATTTGCATATGTCTTAGCAATATCAAGATCTCGGTAAAGATCCATCGTTATAACATCTGCCGCGCCCAGCCCAGTTGCATTACCATGCGTTTCAGGAGTGAGTCCCAACACAGCTATTTTCTTAACGTGGGGGCTCATTTCCCACTCAACATCTCGACAATTCCGGCCAGTTATATTCGGATCCATCCCGGCTCCAGATATGTTTTTCCCAATTTTCTCAACAACCAAAACATCAATTTCCTCAAATTGTAATTTGGGCATCAACTCTTTCGCCCGAGCCAACAATAGGGGTTCTCTTTCCAGTACCTCTTCGCTTGGCACAACCTCAACGAGCGCAGTCTCATCGGCGGCGTTTTCAACCATTGCCACACCAAATAAAAAGTTCTTTTTTTCCATGATGATTTTAGCCGCCTTGGGCAACAACACACCGAACATATCCATGCCGTAGGTGTGTAGTCTTGATGCGCCGATGATCTTTCCCATACCAATAGTCAGCATTTTAACGATGCCTGATTCAATTGGAGCCCTGAAGTTAGTATGTGGCTTAATTCGACATACGAGCGCAATAGCGTCAGCTTCAGAAGCCAGTTTATCCATATAAACCGGCATACCATCGTCAGCTTTGCCGACCTCAATTACTTCCATACTTGAATGAACCGGACAGCCGATAAATGATTCGGTGACGCCGTACCCATCTAGAACCTCTTTCTGGCCCTCCGCTGTGGCTCCACCATGGCTGCCCATAGCTGGGAAAACAAATGGCTTCCCTCCCAGGGCTTTAATTTCATCAACCACAGCTTTTACACACTCAGCAATATTATTTACGCCTCTAGAGCCGACCCCTAAAGCAATTGACATTCCGGGCTTAATTTTCAAATGGATGTTGGGCTTAGCAAACTCTTGTCCGACAGTTTCGGTAATACTACTGATTTTAGATAACTCAAACTTTTGTCTCACGTGCACCATGCGCGGCAGAGGAAGGTCTAAACCTCCTGCAATATTTACATCTATTCGATCGTTAATCATTTTGCCACTCCTCTTTTGATCATCGTGCTCCAGGGTCTTCAAGCACATCAGTAGTTCTTATTTTATCTCAGTCTTCCGAGTTTTTTAAATCAACCTGTCAGGAATTACACATGTCCCTATTTCTCGAAATATTTTATTTTGACTGTACGTTTATAGTATGCCACGGTGGCTT
>QXZO01000231.1 GCA_009886305.1 Betaproteobacteria bacterium | reverse complement strand
CAAGGATGTTAAAAGGTGTACTCGGCAGGAAGCTCACCTAGGAGATCTATCTATATGAAACCATTACAAAGATTCGCTATGCTCATCGCAGCTCTCTTATCTTGCCCCAGCATTTTGGTTTCTGAAGCAAAAAGCGCGGAATGGTTGTTCGTACATACCTCTAATAGTGCTGAGATGATAAGAGATAACACCTTAGTAATGCCTGTCACACGAGATATCTTTGCCTTTACTGGTAGGCCGAATCGTTTACACGGATATTTGAACGCAAATGAGTTCGTCTCCATGTGGAGAGGCAAAGGTGACACATTTCGAGGTGATCCACCAAATGCCGTACTCACTTGGGTCATCCGCATGAGTATCAAGGAAGCAGAAGTCGTGGTTGCGAATGCAATCGTTAGTGATGACGGACGATCAATATCCTATGAGGTGGTATTTGAGAGGGGGGATTTTTTGCAAAGCAATATGGATGGGGTATCTTTATTCATTGATGGTTTCATCCCTCCCCCTAATTACTGAGCATCCCCGAGCACATCTAAGCTATCCTTGACTGCATTCGCCTGACCATCTGAGTGAGTGTGTCTGATTTAACTCCTGTGCGTGTTCTTCACTTAACGCAGGCTCATTCATCAGTTTCATCAAATATAAATATTTTAAAACCTTACTCGATTAGTTAGGAGGTAAGTATTCAAATTAAGTAAATCCTAATCAGGACGCTGCATATCACACGTTGTAGGGAGAAATGTGTCCTCGGCCTTCGTTACGAAATCAGTCATTGGCCCGATACCCATACGCTCAACGTCAAATATGACGCCTGCAACGCCAGATCTTTTAAACGTAGAGACATAGAGTGGCTGCATTAGCTGATGATTATCAGCCCGTATCCAAACTTCCCCTGTAGCACCTGAGTACCTAACTTTTTCAAGAGCTTTAGCGACTGTTAACGGGTCTGTTGAGTTCGACTCCTGGATAGCTATCACAAGCATTTCTATCGCATGTTTTAAAGAAAGAAAAAATAAATCATCATTAGCTTTGGGGAATTTATCGCGATAAGCTTGAGTAAGCGCATCAGACTCGTCTCCTCCAGCATTTACATGCCACATTGTGACCTGTTTCACTCGATCCGCAGCCGCATCCCCCATTGCCGACAGGCCTCCTACAATACCGGCGTATTGGGTATAGAAATTCACGTCCAATCCAGCTTCACTGGCCGCCTTTACAAGTAACGCAAGATCTGCACCCCAATTCCCCGTAATTACAGAGTCCGCACCTGATGCTCGTATCTTAGATATATAAGGTGAGAAGTCTTTAATTTTAGCTAGAGGGTGTAAATCATCTCCTACAATTTCAATATCAGGTCGCTTATCTCCAAGCATAGATTTAGACGCCTTAGAAATGGCATGTCCGAAAGAATAATCCTGATTAATTAAATAAACTTTTTTTATCAACGAGTCAGACGCCATCATGTTTGTTAATGCTTCCATTTTCATATCGGCATCAGCATCGAATCTGAAATGCCAAAAGTTACAGCGATCGTTAGTCAGTACAGGGTCGACCGCACCATAATTGAGATAAATCATAGCCTTATCCGGATTTCTTTGATTATGTTTGGCTACTGCTTCATTAAGGGCTCCAGCCACGGCTGAGGAGTTACCTTGAATCAAAAATTTAATATTTTGATCAACGAGTTGGCGAAATGCGATCAAAGATTCCTGGGGATTACCTTTGCCATCGAGCGGTACTATTTCGAATTTCACGCCGTCCAAAACTCCGCCTCGCTCGTTTACATCATCGACGAATAATTGAAGCTCTCTGAAGACATGCTCCCCCACATTTGCAAATGGTCCAGATAATGGATCTATAAATCCAAGGCGGATATTCTCTTGTTTTTGATTGCATCCTGACAACGCTAATAAAGAGAGGATTCCCAGGCTTGCGAAAACAATTTTAAGTTTCATTTCGTTAATCTCCATCCTTTGAATTTAAATTTCAAAAATATTATTTTTAAGCTCCGCGTAATCTATCTAAAAATTCTACGGGCCTACTTGGTAGCTCGTTTGATCTCCAAGCGATCATTAAGTCAGGCCTCACTAAAACCATTGAATACTCATATAGTTTTGCTGCTTGCTTATTGTCGATTGAAATCACGCTTAAAGGGAAATTAAGTTCGAATGCAGATTTCTCTAGTTCAGCAGTATCGCATGGTTTAAATTTAAGCAAAGTAAACCCAGCGCTAAATTTATCTAGAATTGATACGCCTTCTTCAATCCAAATATGTGGTGCGCGGTGTCCAGGACGAGCTATAGGCAGATACGTTCGAGGATTATCCTCCGGCTCCTTTGTTCCATCTGGGATAACAATCGGAGAGCCCTCATAACGGTAGCCGAGCAAAGTGCCTGAAGAGGAAATGAGCTTCTCTTGACTCTTTAAATCCTTCGATAGCTTTCTGCGAAATAAATCCCCTTCCGGACCTTTAGCATCCAATTCATCTCCAAATTGCATTACCTCATGAAGGGAATCGAAACAGTGCGCAGCTTCCGACGTATTACGGACACCAATCGGGTGTCGCTCAGAGAAGTAACTATCAAGGAGTTGAGGTCCTCCCCACCCCTCTATTGAGGCTTGTAGTTTCCAGGCTAAATTAATAGTGTCAGAGACCCCTGTATTCATCCCAAAGCCACCAGTAGGGGTGAATAGGTGCGCCGCATCCCCCGCAAGGAAAATACGTCCATCGTTATATTGATCTGCCACCAAGGCATGCGCAGTCCAAGGTTGAGTTGATATAACATCGATTTGGGTCGTAGTACCTAAAACACGTTCGATAGCGGATCTCGCGTCAACATCTTCCCAGCTTTGACCATCACCTAGCATCAAATGGTACGTAAACGTCCTGCCACCATCCCAGTTAAGAATAAAGCCAGCGTAATCGCGGTGTAATGGAAAAAATATGTTCGCTTGCCCGAATTTATGACAGCTGTTGAAATCCGGAGCGCTGAAATAAATTGAAACGAATCGAGCAAGATTGGATCGACCACTTAACCCAATACCTAATTGATCACGAATCGAAGACCGGCCACCATCACAAGCTATCAAATATTGACAATGAACAACTTCTATATCCCTTGTTTTTTGGGATTCTAGTTCACAAGTTACCCCATTCTTGGATTGTTTGAAATTTACAAGTTTTGTGCTAAACGAACACTCTATAGAGGGTCTGGATTGAACGTAATCCAACAAAATGTTTTCAACCTCATTTTGTCCAGCGATAGTCTTTAAGTAGGGCGACCAGATATGCTCCGCGATTAGTCCATTATCTGTATGAACTTCTTTAATTTTTTTAAATGGCGGAAGCGAGATATGATGAAGTTCGCAGCCATGTAAACTTGAAACCCAGTAATAATCCGCAGGGTGATCAGGAGGAACTCCAGCCTGAGTAAGGGCGTGATCAATCCCCCAGCGGCGGTAATATTCCATGGTTCGATTAGCAACAGCATTTGCCCGAGGGTGTGAGTTTAACCCGCCACCTGATTCAATAACGAGGCTCTCAACATTACGCCAACCAAACTCTGCCGCTAAGGATAAACCTACAGACCCTGCGCCACAAATCAAGATTGGAATTTCTTTAGGCATTTTTTTTAGGTTCTTTACGTATAAAAAAATTTAGAAATTCATCATTTAAACGACGCCGAAGTTAAATTCAACTCTATAAATTTCCTTAAAATCGAGTTAAATTCCTGGGGCTTTTCCATGTTGGAGAGATGTCCACAATCCCGTAGTACCTCCATGCGGGCGTTAGGTAATTCCAGCATCATTTTCTCCCCAATCGATGGTGGGGTTAAACCATCATATTCTCCAAATATTAATTGCACAGGAATACGAAAGTCCTTGAGATGGCCAGTGACATCAAAGGTTGTACTTGCCGCTATGGTCTTCAGATAGGATTCGACATGAAGCATATTAATGCTTTCAAATATGTCGTTTTTGATTTCTTCTTTGCAGTTAGGAGCAACTAAGGATTCAATTAAGTCCGGAGCTAACTCTTTTAACGTCCTTCCCTGTTTGAGCGGCTCTTGACGGAGCGCTATAAACTCTGCTCGTTTATCTAAGCTAAGCGCAGAACTAAAGCTATAAAAACAATCACACAGCGTAAGTGTAGCTACTCGGTTAGAGGCGTAAGTGAAAAAATCCATCAGTATTCTTCCTCCCATCGAAAGACCAACTAAATGAGCTTTTTCTATTTGTCGATCGTCTAACAACCGAATCAAGTCTTCACTAAAATGTCTGAAGTTTAGAGGGCCTTCGTAATCTTCTGAGTCCCCATAGCCTCGAGCGTCCCATGAAATCGTCGTGCAAAGGTCACTCATGGCCACTAGTTGATTACTCCAATTCGTCCGGTTTCCACCAATACCATGTAAAAAAACAATAGGTGGCCCGCTTCCAGTTTCATCAAAGCTGATTCTAGGATTACCGTCGACCCACTTTTGGGTCGAGGTTATAGACCTCATTAAGAAAGATCTCCTAGTAAACATCCTTCCTGAATGATTTCGTGACCATCCAAGTTAATCGAACAATTACGCATCGGAAAATCGAAATGACAGCTGGTGTAGCGTTCTGCGAATTCGTTTGCTCCAGTTGAAATGAGAAAGCTACCAGCGAGCGCACGCAGCTCGGTACCGTTCACTTGATTTTTGTCATACATCATGAGGGCTTCCCAACGAGCTCTGGGATTCAAACCCCACCCTACATGGGAAATAGCATAGGCATTTGGATCAGCCCACCCTTCGTAGTATGAACGCATGAGCTCAGCGTCCAGCCCTCGCCCTTCGATAGATTTTACGAAATCATTCTCGATATGTAAGGTAACTCTAGATTCAAAATAACGTTTAAAAGTCAGGTTGACGTCTCCGGTTTCTAACACAACTGTTCCGTTGACCGAATTAGCTAAGGGAAAGCACAAGGCGAGTCCTGCTGGCCAGTAAGCTACGTTATCTTCTGGACCTAAATACCCAGCCCCACCCCTGCATGGAGCACCCGTCAAATGAGCGCTGAGATTC
>QXZO01000230.1 GCA_009886305.1 Betaproteobacteria bacterium | reverse complement strand
AATTCTCCGAGCTGGATCTCTAGCCCCTCAAGGTCTCCTAGCATGGCATCGACTTGCGGATCTATTTCGGCCGCACCAGCGAGTCTGGACCGAACATTAGCAAGAATAGATAAGAGATTTTGCTCGCCCTCGCCGAGCATTAGAACCGATTGATTAGCGGCATCAATCAACTCATTCAAGTTATTCACTTTACGATGCCGTTCCAGGGTTTGAATCCACTCCTTCTTAGAAAACCCCAAAACATCAAGATCTCTTTGCGTTTCCCGTAACTCCTCGGTTTTTTGCTTGAGCGCCTCGGATTGCTCTATGAGTTGAATCAATTTAATTTTTTCAGATTGCCAAAGCTTCCATGCACTTTCAACTAACTTGGCTGAATTCGACAAATGGCCAAAAGAATCTAGAACGTGAGTATGCGTAGAAGCATCAACTAAAGAGTAGTGTTCATGCTGGCCGTGAATGTCAACAAGTAGGGCGCCCAAAGCTTTAAGTTGTTTTACCGTCACAGGAACACCGTTGATCCAGGATCTAGATCGGCCCGCAGTGTCAATTACTCGTCTCAAAACACAATCTTCAACACCTAAATCGCCCTCTTCCAAAAAGGAACAAACAAGAGGCAAGTTTGATGTGTCGAACTCTGCAACAATATCGGCCCTGCTTGCACCAGCCTTGATGCTGCCCGCATCAGACCGTCCACCTAGAATGAGACTAATCGCACCCAGCAGAATAGATTTGCCCGCGCCCGTCTCTCCTGTGAGTACTGTAAAACCAGGGTCTAGACTGAGCTCAATCGAATCGATTAACACATAGTCTTTAACAGTCAAACGAATCAGCATGAAAGATCTTCCCGCAAAATTACGACCCCATCGTTCCAGCCCAGTGTAATTTTTCCCGAAGCGTTCCGAAATAATCGTGACCCCTCGAATGAACTAGCCTTACTGTTGGAGCCGCCACCTGGATCATTAGCCGTCCTCCCTCGCGAATATTCAAATGGGTATGGCTGTCAATGTGCACGCGAGCATCGATCGATTCTATCAACTCAATCTCTATTTTAGATGTCCCCGGAATAACGATCGGCCTATTCGATAAAGAATGCGGACACACAGGAACCAGCAGGACACAATCCACGCCTGGCGCAATTATGGGGCCACCAGCGGAGAGCGCATAAGCAGTGGAGCCAGTTGGGGTCGAAACAACTAACCCGTCGGATCTAAGGTTATAGGCAAATTCACCATCAATAGTAACCTTCATCTGAATCAAACTGCCACTTTGCCCCTTGCCAATTGAGACATCATTCAAAGCCCAAATCCCAGTCTCAGGCTCGCTATCGGTACTTACCTCAAGTATCGCGCGGTCATCAGTAATATATTCGCCTCTTTGAACCGCACGCAAGCTAGCCACCATTTTGTTTAATGATATATCTGCCAGAAAGCCTAACCGACCCAAATTGATCCCCAGCAAAGGCACATTATGCATAGCCACCGTGCGTGCAAGACCAAGTAACGTGCCATCGCCACCCAGCACCACCACTAAATCGCTACGACTGACAACATCATCTACTGGTCCACACTCCACCTTGATTCCGGGAAGTTGCTGCGCAGTCATATCATCAACCATACAATCAACCCCCTCTCCTTGCAGAAAATCAATAATCTGGGAGACTGGACGCTGAACCTCGGCAGACCTATATTTGCCGACAATACAAACTCGATTAAATTTATTCATATTTACGTTATACACGAGAGATGATTTGCATCATCGCAAATTCTACGAAATAAAAAAACCCAAATCGAAGACAAAAAGTTTGTAAAATGAAATGATGATGAACGAAAGATCACGAATTTTACTGAAATCGCTTATTGAGAAGCACATTTCAGATGGTCAGCCCATAGGATCTCGACAGCTAGCTAAATCCTCAGGCTTAGAACTGAGTCCGGCCAGTATTCGAAATATTATGGCTGATCTCGAAGAAATGGGCTTTATCGCCAGCCCGCACACATCAGCAGGCCGAATCCCGACACCACTTGGGTACCGTTTTTTCGTTGACTCACTGCTCACGGTACAACCACTAGACTCAATCGAACTGCATGAAATCGAAGACCAATTTCGGCCGGATAGCGCTAACGGACTGATATCTACAGCATCACAGCGCTTATCCAACCTTACTCAATTTGCAGGTGTGGTCAAGTCACCAGCGCGTCAAAGTAGCTCATTTCGACATATCGAGTTTGTTTCTTTGTCCGACCAGCGGATTTTACTAATTGTGGTTACACCCGATGGAGACGTTCAAAACAAAGTCCTCGAAGCTTCCCGTCAATTCACAGAATCGGAACTCACAGAGGCGACTAACTATCTCAATCAAAATTATGCGGGTATGTCATTTGATGCGATCAAATCTCGCATACAACTAGAACTCAAACAGCTCAAGGATAATATTTCTCAGCTAATGACCTTGGCAATCTCAGCCGGAGAGGAGAATTCACTCAAAAGCGAAGAATATGTTGTTTCTGGAGAAAAGAATCTATTAAGTGTCCACGACCTCTCAACCAACATTAATAGCTTGAGAACTCTTTTCGACATGTTTGATAAGAAAACTGGGATTCTTCAATTACTTGATACCAGTGATCGAGCCAATGGGGTGCAAATATATATCGGCGGTGAATCTGGCTTAGTGCCGTTAGATGAATGCAGCGTGGTAACGGCGCCATATGAAGTCGATGGCCAAGTGGTGGGCACTGTTGGCGTTATAGGCCCCACAAGGATGGCTTACGAGAGAGTCATCCCCATAGTAGATATCACGGCGAAACTTTTGTCTGGAGCACTGTCTCATCCATAGTCTTTGACCTACCAGTAACTTAAAAAAATATGAAACTCCGAAAAGAATCTGAATATACCCATGGCTCTCTGGCCCACGTAGGCGTACTACTTGTAAACCTAGGAACTCCAGAAGCACCCACAAAAAAATCTGTAAGGAAATATCTGAGTGAATTTTTATGGGACCCACGAGTAGTTGAAATTCCCAGAGCGATATGGTGGTTGATTTTAAACGGAATTATTTTAAGAATAAGACCAAAAGCCTCCGCAAAAAAATATGCTGTCATTTGGTCTGATGAGGGTTCCCCGCTGAGAATCTTCACCGAGAGACAAGCGGAATTGCTCCAATCTAAGTTTGATGAGGACACAACCTCAAAAGTTATCGTTACATCGGCAATGCGTTATGGTAAACCCTCCGTGGATGACGGACTCACCCAACTGCGGGCTGAAGGATGCGACCAGATATTGATTGCTCCACTTTATCCCCAATACAATTCGAGCACAACTGGCAGCATCTATGATGCGGTTTTTGATAGCCTTAAGTCAGTTCGAAACCTTCCTGGGATTCGGTTAATAAAACATTACCACGACCATAGCGGTTATATCAAAGCACTCTCGAATAGGGTGAAAGAATATTGGGCCTCTCACGGTAAGCCCGAAAAATTAGTTCTCTCCTACCACGGCGTGCCAAAATTCAGCCTCACCAAGGGTGACCCCTATCACTGTGAGTGCTATAAAACTAGTAGGCTTCTGGCCGAACAGTTAGATTTCGAACCCGAAAACATAATTACGACGTTTCAATCTCGTTTTGGCAGAGCTGAATGGCTTAAACCTTATACCATCGATGCCATGAAAGATCTGGGCCAAAGAAGGTTAGGCCGAATGGATGTTTTCTGTCCTGGATTTGTAGCGGATTGCTTAGAAACCCTTGAAGAAATTAATATGGAAAATCGAGAAGAGTTTTTAACTCATGGGGGGGGTGAATTCCATTACATTCCATGTCTGAATGACAGCCCAATTTGGGTTGAGGGGTTACACCAAATTGTTTTAGATCATCTCGGAGGATGGCTAAATCACGGAAAGTCCTCTATTAACGTTGTAAATGAGGCCGCAACAAGCCGGCAAGAGGCCCTGAAACATGGGGCAACGAATTAGTGCGACTTAGTTAGAAAGGACTCCTCATAATCACATCAAACTTAGCCCCACACGACGACCATAATTCGTACTGGATTCGTAATCAGCTTTTAATGTTCGATACTTTTCTTTTACATTTCTAACAATGGCGCCAACCATCGTCTCAAGTTCCTCACATGTTTTTTGAGGCGTCACACTAAGCACGCTTTCCTCAATTTCCTTTGCAGCCTCCATAGCGAGGTCCACATGCTGTTTTTGGATTTTTTGTAACGCATTTTCGAAAGCATCCCACCGATCCATTAGAGACTGGCTAGCTTCGCTTTTGTCCCTCCATACAGGCTTAGTATGGGTGATGCCGAGGGATACCTGCACAGAATCCACGGCGCATCGAGCATTCACCTCTTTTTGCTTAAACCGCCATTGTAAATCCCATTTAGTCTTTGCTGGGTGAATTTTTCCGTCTTCGCCAAGCGGGCCTTTAGCATCCATCTCAGCGCTCAAAATGAGGGAAGACTGACCTAATATGCTGTATGAACTTGCCCCGATATGGACCAAGGGAGCAGAAAAAGCTAAGTTAACAATCCCATAAGATATTACACAAATCATAAATATGGTTAGCCTCAAACTCCTTATTTGCCGCATACGTCCTCCCTTAACACTGAATTTGCCCACTAACTAGATTATCAGAATAAAGCTCCGCATTTCCTCTTAAACCGCACTTGAAATGATAAATTTCACCCTCATTTACTTTATCTGGAGTTAATGGAGCGCTTTTGTTATGTCAAATAAAGAAACGGAACAACAAATCGAAGGGGTTGAAACCTTGAATGCAGATAGGAAATCAGGGGTCGAATCTGAGTCCTCTCTCCCCAAAGCTGATGAAGTCGAAAAGTCATCCACTGCCGATACACCAAAGAGCCTAGAGGAACAACTCGGGGAAGCTATTGCTGAAGTTGAGAAACACAAAGACTCCTGGTTGCGAGCTACAGCAGAACTAGAAAACGTTCGGAAAAGATCTCAAGTAGATATAGCTGGGGCCCACAAATACGCCCTAGAACGCTTTTCAACAGAGCTTCTGGTTGTGAAAGACAGTCTTGAGGCGGCTCTAAAAACCGACAATGTGACTTTTGAAGCGATCAAAGACGGCGTCGATTTAACCTTGAAGCAATTGTCAAAAGTTTTTGAAACCTTTGGCATTAGCGAGATTGATCCGCTTGGGGAAACTCTCGATCCACATAAACATCAAGCTATGAGTGCAGTGGATTCAGACAAATCGGCGAACACAATCTTAAGTGTTTTCCAAAAAGGATATTTACTTAACGACCGTCTGATCAGGCCGGCGTTAGTCAGTGTAGCTAAAACTAAAGATTAGAGGGGGTTGAAAAACCACTAATCGACCCAATTTAAAAATAAATATTTTAGAATTAGAGGATTACAAACATGGGCAGAATTATCGGTATTGATTTAGGAACTACGAACTCTTGCATTGCAGTTATGGATGGTGGCGAGGCTAAAGTACTTGAAAATGCAGAGGGAGGCCGAACAACTCCTTCAATTATTGCCTACACCGAGGAAGACGAGGTGCTTGTAGGCGCCCCAGCAAAAAGGCAAGCCGTAACAAACCCTAAAAATACTTTATACGCGGTGAAGAGACTGATCGGTCGTCGTTTCAAAGATGCCGAAGTTGCAAAAGCAAAGGAGAATTCTCCATTTTCAATCGTCGGTGCTAAAAATGGGGATGCCTGGGTCGAAGTAAGAGGCAAACAAAGCGCGCCTCCGGAGATCTCCGCACAAGTATTAATGAAAATGAAAAAAACCGCTGAGGAGTATCTCGGCGAAGATGTCACAGAGGCCGTAATCACGGTACCCGCTTACTTCAACGATTCTCAACGACAAGCCACCAAGGATGCAGGGAAAATTGCAGGATTGGAGGTTAAACGAATCATAAACGAACCGACCGCCGCCGCACTAGCTTTTGGTATGGATAAGAAGCAGGGTGATCGAAAAATCGCTATTTACGATTTAGGGGGCGGAACCTTTGACGTCTCAATTATTGAAATCGCTGAAGTTGACGGAGAGCATCAATTCGAGGTGCTCTCAACAAACGGGGACACTTTCCTTGGTGGTGAAGACTTTGATCAACGTATCATCGATTACCTCGCGGATGAATTCAAAAAAGAACAAGGTGTCGATCTGCGTGGCGACGTTTTAGCACTCCAGCGCCTAAAAGAGGCTGCTGAAAAAGCGAAAATCGAATTATCCTCTAGTCAACAAACTGAGGTAAATCTGCCTTACGTTACGGCTGATGCGTCGGGACCGAAACACCTAAACGTCAAAATAACCCGAGCTAAGCTTGAAAGTCTCGTTGATGATCTCATAAGTAAAACGATAGAACCGTGCCGTGTAGCAATCAAAGATGCTGGAGTCAAAACTTCCGATATAGACGATGTCATTCTCGTCGGAGGTATGACGAGAATGCCAAAAGTTCAAGAAACCGTGAAGGGCTTCTTCGACAAAGAACCACGAAGAGACGTCAATCCCGATGAGGCAGTCGCCGTGGGAGCTGCAATTCAAGGCGGAGTGCTTCGAGGAGATGTCAAAGATGTGTTGCTGCTCGACGTTACACCACTATCTCTGGGGATTGAGACTCTGGGCGGCGTTATGACCAAATTAATTGAAAAAAATACTACGATACCAACTAAAGCGAATCAAGTTTTTTCGACTGCTGAAGATAATCAAACAGCGGTAACAATTCACGTTCTTCAAGGAGAACGGGAAATGTCAAAAGACAATAAATCTCTGGGACAATTCAACCTAACAGATATTCCCTCAGCCGCTAGAGGTATGCCTCAAATTGAGGTGAATTTCGATATTGATGCTAACGGAATCTTACATGTCTCAGCCAAAGATAAGGCAACTGGAAAAGAAAATAAGATAACCATCAAAGCAAATTCTGGCTTATCAGATGAGGAGATTGAAAACATGGTCAAGGATGCCGAAGCGCATGCCGAAGACGACAAAAAAGCGAGAGAATTAGTTGATGTCAGAAATCAATGTGATTCATTAATTCACAGCGTTCGAAAAACTCTCGCTGAAAACGAGGATAAGGTTTCGGAAGAAGAAAAAACAAATATTGAAGATGCTGCAAAAGAGGCTGAAGAGGCATTAAAGAACGGTGACAAGGATGACATTGAAGCTAAGTCACAAGCTTTATCGACTCTTGCTCAGTCTTTAGCAGAAAAAATGTATGCAAAACAATCTGAGGAAACACCAGTTGATGGAAGTCAAAACAGCACTCCTGAGGACGAAGGTGATGTAGTTGATGCAGAATTTGAAGAAGTGAAAGATGATAAAAAAACATCGTAAGAAATGAAAATATAGCTAATGAAGGAAGCTAATGGTCGAGAAGGGAACCCTTCCGACCATTTTGCGTTTATATAAAGAAATCAAAGCAAAAAATAAATTATGGCAAAACGAGATTATTACGAAGTGCTCGGAGTGAACCGCGATGCATCCGACAGTGACCTTAAAAAAGTTTACCGTCGTCTTGCCATGAAGTTTCATCCGGATAAAAATCCTGATGACCCAGAAGCTGAGAATCACTTCACTGAAGTCAAAGAAGCTTACGAAGTGCTGTCGGACTCAGAAAAAAGAGCCGTTTATGACCAGTATGGTCACGCAGGCCTTGACCAGCAATCTGGCGGAAGAGGTGGTGGGGGATTTGGAGGTTTTTCCGACTCATTTGGTGACATCTTTGGAGATATCTTTGGTGGCGGACGCGGGGGTGGGCGTTCAAATGTATATCGTGGTTCCGATTTAAAATACAATCTCGAAATTCCACTTGAAGAGGCGGCGAGAGGTACAGAAACAAAAATTCGAATCCCCTCCTACACTCAGTGTGGAAAATGTAACGGCTCAGGTGCTAAAGCGGGGACACAGCCTATCACTTGCTCAACATGCCAAGGACAAGGACAAGTTCGAGTCACTCAAGGTTTCTTTTCCGTGGCTCAAACATGTCCGGATTGCCAAGGTAGCGGGAAAGTTATTAAGACACCATGCAATACATGCAACGGCCAAGGCAGGACAAGAGACCATAAAACTTTATCGGTTAAAATTCCAGCGGGGGTAGATCAAGGAGATCGGATTCGACTCTCCGCGGAAGGTGAGGCCGGCGTCAATGGGGGGCCTTCAGGCGATCTTTATGTGGTTATCAATATTCCTGAACATGACGTTTTCTCACGAGATGGGAATAACCTTCACTGCGAAATGCCAATTAGCTTTAGCGTAGCAGCGTTAGGCGGTGAAATTCAAATCCCCACTCTCGATGGGTCGGCCAAAATAAAAGTGCCATCAGAAACCCAAACAGGAAAAGTCTTTAGGTTGCGTGGAAAAGGAATTAAAGGTGTTCGCAGCAGCGGGTATGGGGACTTGATGTGTCACGTGTTCGTAGAAACTCCGGTTAACTTGACTGCGAGACAAAAGGAATTACTCGCGGACCTTGAGGAAATTAATCAATCGAACTCAAATTTGCATAGCCCTAAGGCAAAATCTTGGATGGATAAAGTTAAAAGTTTTTTTGAGGGCTAAGCTCTACGCCAAGTAGTCTTTCCCGAGTTATCTTCCAAGATCACGCCAGCGTCCAACAATCGTTCTCTTAGTAGATCTGCCTCTGCGAAATTTTTATTTGCTCGAGCCTCGTTCCTCTTAACAATCATGGTCTCAACATCGACCGCAGACAAATCAGACGCAACGCCAGCTTGGAGAAACTCAGATGGGTCGCGTCCCAAAAGACCCATAACTCCCGAGAGTCCCTTTAGCAATTGAGCTGTCTCAAGCCTTCCATCTCGATTTAAATCGCTCGCCAAATCAAATAAGACCGAAATAGCCTCGGATGTATTGAAATCATCGTCTAATGCCTCTCTAAATTTTTTGGCTATGGGGTGACTCCAATTAATATCCCCAGCTAAGCTATGACCATCTGCTTGTTTAAGGGCGGTATACAACCGACTTAAACTTGCTTTCGCGTCACTTAAATGCTGATCCGAGTAATTTAGCGGGCTTCTATAATGCGCCCTAAGAATGAAATAACGAATAACCTCGGCATCATACTTTTTTAGTATCTCTCTAACCGTAAAAAAGTTACCCAACGACTTGCTCATTTTTTCATCATCAACGCGAACAAATCCATTGTGCATCCAATAATTCACATAATCGTGCTCATGGGCACCCTCAGACTGCGCAATTTCGTTTTCATGATGAGGGAATTGCAGATCTTGTCCGCCTCCGTGGATATCAAAATGCGCTCCCAAATATCGCTCGCTCATTGCCGAACATTCAATGTGCCAGCCCGGACGACCCTCACCCCAAGGAGACGACCAAGAGGGCTCATCTGGCTTAGCTCCTTTCCACAAAACAAAGTCCATTGGATGCTTCTTTTCATGGTTAATATCGACTCGCTCCCCGGCTCTCAGGTCATCTAACGATTTTCCTGATAAGCGTCCATAACGCTCAAATTTATTTACCGAATAGTAAACATCTCCGTTAGGGTTAGCGTATGCCAGACCCTTTTCAAATAACTTCTCAATAAGTGCGATCATTTGGGGAATATTATCGGAGGCCTTTGGCTCTGCATCTGGCGGCACCACTCCGAGCGCTAGAGCATCTTCATTCATTGCCTGAATAAATCGCTCAGTCAGGTCCAGAAATGACTCTTGGTTTTCATTCGCTCGGTTAATAATCTTGTCATCTATATCCGTAATGTTACGAATATAGACAACGTCGTAACCAGACTCCTGAAACCAACGACGAACCACGTCAAAAACAACCATCACTCGAGCGTGACCCAAATGGCACAAATCATAAACCGTCATTCCGCAAACATACATTCGAACGCGGCTGTCTTGAATGGGTTTAAAAACATCTTT
>QXZO01000023.1:1547-2781 GCA_009886305.1 Betaproteobacteria bacterium | reverse complement strand
ATTGGGAACACGTAATCGGACGCAAATTCTTCCTGCAGATTCTCAATAAATATTTCATTAATACCAATGGCTTTTGCCTTAGCTCTTGCAGGCTCCACTTCTTCTCCTTGACCAATGTCAGCGGTAAATGTAACCACCTCGCAGCCATAGGTTTCTTTTAACCACCTTGCAATTACCGAAGTATCCAAACCGCCAGAGTACGCCAAGACTACCTTCTCTATTTTCGACATATTTTCTTCCCCAACAACAGCAACCTAAAAATAAGCAAACCGCAAATATACCTATTCTATCACCCTCGATGAGAAAAGCCTTGAGGAAAGTTAATTGGCTTATTTTTGTTAATGAAGTTATTCCGTTATACTTAGGTCAGTATAGACGAATCAATAACCTATCAACGATTGCTATCTGATTGAGTTTAAGATGACTGAACCGGTGACACGATTAGAAATATTGCGACCTGATGATTGGCATATCCACCTAAGAGATAACGAGGCGCTATTAACAACCGTGCCAGATCTAGCACGCACATTTGGCAGAGCGATTGTCATGCCAAACCTTAAGCCCCCGATAACATCACCATCTGACGCAAGGGAATACAAAAAGCGAATACTCGCGGCGCGACCCAATCAAAGTGACTTCGAACCACTCATGACCCTATATCTCAACAATGCAATGACGCCTGATGATATAGACTTAGCTTTGAAAGAGGGACATGTGCATGCCGTTAAATATTATCCGGCAGGTGCTACCACAAATTCGGAGGCTGGTATTACCGCCCTAGAACCGGTCATGCCGGTGTTGGAACGTATGAGCGAAACCGGTATGCCTCTCCTCGTGCATGGTGAGGCAACAGACCACAAAATCGATATTTTCGATCGAGAAAAAAAATTCATCGAGAGCGTATTAATCCCACTCACAAAAACCTTACCAAATCTCAAAGTAGTTCTCGAACATATTAGCTCCAAAGATGCAGTCGACTATGTCTCGAGAGCTAGCAATAATATCGCGGCAACTATTACGGTGCATCACCTGCTCTTTAACCGAAATGATATCTTTGTTGGCGGCATTAAACCTCATTTCTTTTGTTTGCCGATTTTAAAGAGGTCAACACACCAAGAGGCGCTAGTTGCTGCCGCCACCAGTGGTAATAAGAAATTCTTCCTTGGCACTGACTCGGCCCCGCATGGGATCCAGGACAAGGAGACTGCTTGCGGCTGCGCCGGCATCTACACCG
>QXZO01000023.1:1020-1537 GCA_009886305.1 Betaproteobacteria bacterium | reverse complement strand
GTACTGGCAAAACAAGAAACGGTCCTATTGAGCTATACGCTGAAGTTTTTGAAGCTGCCAATGCCCTCGATAAATTAGAAGATTTTGCAAGTAAAAATGGTCCAGATTTTTATGGCTTGCCGAAGCCAATTGAAAAAATCGTTTTAGAAAAGTCGGAATGGAGGATGCCAAAAACTATTTCATTCGGTAAAGAGAAAGTTATGCCGATCCGTGCAGGAGAAATTATCAATTGGCAATTAGTCGAGAAAAAACTTGAAAAAATCAAATGAATTCACAGAGCAAAACGGGGCAGATTTTCTCAAGAAGGAAACACCAAATAACCCAATGGCAACTAGGTTTAGGGGTTATCTACCCGTTATAGTCGACATAGAAACAGGTGGTTTTAACAGTGCCACTGACGCAATTCTTGAGCTGGGTGCGGTGATCCCAGGTATGTCTGAGACTGGCGAGCTAATCGTGGACCAAACGTTTTTTCAACGAATTGTTCCCTTCGAGGGCTCTAACCTAGAAGACTCGG
>QXZO01000023.1:0-1010 GCA_009886305.1 Betaproteobacteria bacterium | reverse complement strand
CCTAAAATTTACGGGCATTGATCCCCATCATCCTCTTCGCATTGCGCAACCTGAACGAGACGTCTTTACTAATTTTTTTGACATTGTGCGTGGAGCATTAAAAGCAAACGATTGTAATAGAGCGATTTTAACTGGACACAATGCCCACTTCGACCAAAGCTTTATCAATGCAGCCGCTGAACGTCACAAATTTAAGCGGAGCCCTTTCCATCCATTTTCAAATTTCGATACTGCCACATTGAGCGGTTTGGCATTTGGACAAACGGTCTTAGCCCGAGCATGTGAGGCGGCTGGAATAGACTTTTCTAGTGAAGAAGCGCACTCCGCCCGTTACGACGCAAACAAAACTGCAGAACTCTTTTTTTGTATTGTTAATCGCTGGAAGAAACTTGGTGGCTGGCCCCTACGTGGCGATTAAAAAATGCATCCATAATTTAAAATAAAACGGGCATTACTCCCGTGAATCATCGCCTTGATCGCCGACTTTCGATATTAGATCTTGTAACTCTCCCGATTCGTGCATTTCTACGACAATATCACAGCCACCAATTAACTCTCCCTCAACGAAAAGTTGCGGAAATGTTGGCCAGTTGGATACTGTTGGAAGATTAGCCCTTATGTCAGGATTACTTAAAATGTCCACATAGGCAAACTTCTTTCCACACGACATCAAGAGCTGAGTCGTCTGAGCAGAAAAACCACATTGGGGAGCCTCGGGGCTCCCCTTCATATAAAGTAATATGGAATTTGAATTAATTTGGTCTTTTATCGTCTCTTCTATCGTCACCGATTTACCCTCATCTTGTATCAGCCTCTAAGTTTTTCATTGTAACCTGACTTTATGCTTGGTGTTAACAAAAGCCTCTAGCCACGGCTCCCCCATCCCCCACCTCCCGGCGTTTCGACAAGCAGAGAATCTCCGCTGCCTACCGAAACTGACACTTTTGCGGCGATCTGCTTATTGTTCAGACTGTTTACTCCCCTTGCACCGGGCATACCTCCCTTTAGGC
>QXZO01000229.1 GCA_009886305.1 Betaproteobacteria bacterium | reverse complement strand
TACATTTTGTAAAAAGCTTCGGTCATGGGTGATCAGCATGAGTGCGCCGCGGTATTCCAGAAGCTGCTTCTCGAGCCATTCGATAGCTGGAATGTCAAGATGGTTAGTCGGTTCGTCTAGTAAAAGTAATTCCGGTTCGCATACCAGAGCGCGGGCTAATGCAACTCTTTTACGCCAGCCACCAGAGAGTTCCGACATCCGTTTTTCCTGCGGGAGTTGTAGCTGAGAAATTACAGTATCGACCTTCTGACTGAGACTCCAACCGTCTTTAGCTTCCAGCTCTGCTTGTACGCGCTCGAGCTCATCACTGTTGTTGATGTCGTAATCTAACGTAAGGTGGTGATAACGTTTTAGGAGCGTACCAACTTCTGCGAGCCCATCAGCGACAAAATCGTAAACTGTTTGTTCATCGGCAATAGGGAGATTTTGCTCTAGCCACGCGACTTGAACCCCGGGTCGTAACCAACGTTCACCACCATCCGGATGGATAACGCCGGCAATCAGTTTCATTAGTGTTGTTTTTCCTGCGCCATTTCTCCCAAGTAACCCGATACGTGCGCCGCGCTTAATTTGAAAATCAACTTCGTCTAAAAGTACATGCGTGCCGAAGTTAAGCGATAGCTTGTCTAGTCTAATTAGGGGCATGCGGTGGTATTCAAATTGTTAGTAAGTTGGGACGCATTCTATCCTGTCTGAGTCCTCGCGCCCAGCATATATTAAGTCCTTTGGTAGGGTGGTTTGGAGGCTTTACAAGTCAAATAAAAATGTTTAATACTGGAAGAAATACCAAAAATTTTTTTGAGTTAAATATGGATAGGAGAGAAGAAATGAAAAAAATAATTTATATTAGTATTCTTGTGCTTGGAATGACCTTTTCTATTGGTGGTAATGCGAAAGAAGTTGCTGACCGCGAGTTAGTAGCGAAAATATTATTGCTCGGAGAGCCTTTGGGCTCAGCTCCCGGTGGAAAAACATATCCAAATTCAATCATGATTGCGATCCGGTATAACAATATGCTCTACACGTGTTTTGTTCAAAATAATAACGATTCCGGTGCGATTGCTTTTACATGTCATGATCCATATGAATAAACCTATTTTAGGTAAATAAAACTCCATCTATCAGCATGGAAAACTTAGCACCTAACCTGAAAAGGCAGCGTTTACTCATTGAAGGTTTTTTTGAGGGTGGCGTCGATGAAGCTAGAGTACGAGATTTTTTTGTTCATATTTGCGACAAAATGAATTTTAAAGCCTATGGAGATCCTATCATTGCCTCCCCGGACGGGCTCGGAAAAGAGGAAAATCAAGGGTACGATGCTTTTCTGCCTTTAATAGATTCAGGAGTCTCTGTTTATATCTGGAGCAGCAGTAGTTTTTTTTCAATAATCGTCTATACATGCAAAGACTTTGACGCTGGCACAGCCGTTGAGGTAACAAAAAGTTTTTGGAAGGCCAAAAAGATCGCTCAAATGTCTTTTTAAGAGGTGGATGTTGTTCTGTAGCCTGAGCTACCAGTGGCTACTTCTTGTTGGAAATGATTTGGCTGCATGACTGCTTCCATTACATTAAAACTGTAATCAGAGTTATGTTCTAGTCATTTTTTTAACGTTTGAACGTAAGCCATGATATCCATCACCACAGTTATTCCAAACGCTCTCATCGATGGCATTTTCTCTCCCGGCTGACCGTTGAAGATTTTATGCATCACTTCCCATGGGTTCTTATGGGCAATGACCCCAATAGGGGTCATGTCCTTGATTAGGTCACCTTGAGCACCGTGGCACTTGGCGCAAACTGTGTTGTAGTATTTAGCCCCTGAGTTACTATCGCCGCTCTTCACTAGATTCGTTTCAACACTAATGAATTTGGTCATATCAAATTGACCCTTGACCACGAAAAGAGCCAAATCATCTAGGTCTTTTGCGGTTAGCCAGTTACCCATGTCGTGGAGGTCGTTAGTCAGGATGCCTAGAACTTCGCTTTTATTGCCCCCCGAAAAATATTGGATTCCAGAAATGCCAGTTTTATATTTTCCCGAGGCGTACGCACCGTTGCGCCCCTTATAATCCCAGCCGTGACAGGATTTACAACGATGTGTTGTTGAGCCGCTTTTGCTTATGTTCGAATTAGGCCAGGCAGGGTGTGTGTAGTCCGGTTTTTTTGTATCAATGACCATGTACCATCGGTCATAAAGTAGGCCGCCTCGAGAAATAGCAGAGATTTCATCAGCAAAGCAATTGCTGACCATTTGCGATATAACAACAAAAAATATCAGCCGTATCATTTGGAGGCCTCGTGACAATAGAGGTTTTAATTATACGCAACGAGAAATACCACTTTTGCTTTGATTGATCTCTGTTATTGCCAGTCTGAGCCTATGACATGCTAACTGAAACTTTTATTTATTATGAGTGCGTACTGTGAATTTCATACAGCTATATCAGCTCGACTTAAAGTGCTTATTGGGCTGCTAGTGTGTTAATTATGATCATTATAGATTTTCAGTTCACAAGAAACTTTTAGTGCCAAGAAAATCCAGCAATACATACGGATAAGAATTAAACAAAAAACCACTGTCCGCCAAGCATAATAGAGCGTATACTTGGGTTTTAGTGCCTTCCTGTATTGAGCCTACTGGCCCACACGCCTCTATCCTCCTTATTGCGACTCTATTTGTTTGTAAGCAAGTAGAGTAGTTTTGTATTACCTACTATTTTTGCTCCTCATTCTTAGCGAGGGTTGTTATCCGTTTAGCGCATCTCTGTCCTATTGGGCCATGAGATATTGTGCGCGACAAATTTATGACGTGATTTAGATGCGCCTTTATTCATAGTTCTTCTTTTTGGGATCCCCATGGCTAAAAACAACGAAGATACACAAGAGTTACAACCAGCCATAATTTCCTATGTCAAAGATCTACCTAATCTGTGTTCACTTTTTGGGTTGGCCTGTACAACATTAGCGATCTATTTCAGTATTACTGGCGTTTACTACGCAGCAATGATTGGCATGATCTGGGCTGTTGCTCTCGACTGGGCAGATGGACTGGTTGCTCGAAGAATGAAGGGCCGTACGGGTAACGACAGAATTTTTGGCGGCCAACTCGATCTGGTAATAGACATTGTGAGCTATGGTGTGGCTCCAGCGATTCTTTTGCTTAGCTATGGAAAGTTCGCCCCGATATTTCTCCCGGTCGCTTTTATATTACTTGCTGCCAGTGCGACGCGGTTAAGTTACTTCAGCACATTCGGTTTGTCTGATAAGTCCAAATACACCGGACTGGCGTTGGATAACAACAATATCGCACTCGTTTTTATATTTCTTTTTGAAAGTGTTCTTTCTTATGAGGTATTCACAGTAGTCCTATATGTTAGTGCCCTAGGTCTTGCCGTTCTGAATGTATCTCAAATTAAAACCCCCAAGCTCTCTGGCAATCCAAGAAATGTTTACCTGCTTGCGCTCTATACACTTGGAGTAACGGGTATTTATAGCTGGAAACTTTTTTAGGAGCCATCAGCTTTGATACAAAACGGCACTGATAACTATTTTTTTCGTGGTGATAAATAGCACATGATTATATATACCGTAGGCACTTTTGATTTGTTACATGTGGGGCATATCGCTTTACTTGAATACTGTAAATCATTGG
This sequence comes from Betaproteobacteria bacterium, assembly GCA_009886305.1. Taxonomy (GTDB): domain Bacteria; phylum Pseudomonadota; class Gammaproteobacteria; order Burkholderiales; family Eutrophovitaceae; genus Eutrophovita. The sequence goes on along the minus strand of QXZO01000229.1, from coordinate 3,562 downwards.
GAGATGTGCTGGCTGTTGGTGTCGCCTCAGATCGCGTCGTGAATTCTTACAAGCCCAATGTGCCTGTTATTCCTCTTGAGCAGCGAATGGAGATGCTGAAAGCGTTGAGTTGCGTTGATATTGTTCGCCCCTACGATGAGCTAGAGTATGTATCTGGCTGCAAAGAACTGAAACCTGATATTTTTGTGATCGGCGAAGATTGGGGCAACAAACCATACAATGTCGCGGTAGAGTCTTATCTGAAGGCGGAAGGTAAGCAGGTTAAACAAGTGCGTTACAATCCTCGCACTTCATCAACGAGAATAAAAGAAGATGTTCTGGCTCAATATTGTCACACCCACCTTATTCCAAGAAGGCTGGGTGATGTTGGGGATCCTAAGAGAGGTATTCAAGAAGTGGTGTCCGAAGAGGAAATTTCTAAATTAGTTCCACAGATATCTTAAACAAGCTAAAGTCATGACTTTATAACTAATTGATTTATATTGTTTAAATTAATAAAAAGTTGAACGGTAGAGCGTGAGTAATTGGTTACTGGCCATTAAAGTTAAAAGGACACGCCTGTCCACAGTCGGTAGGGTAAGATAGAATTAATACAACAGGTGCACCCTTAGGAGAGAGTGATGCGTTATATATTTGTATTAATGATGTTGCTGCCGTTTTCTGCTTATGCGGAGTGGAAAGAATACGGGGACAATATTTACTCTAAAGACATAGAACTTAATCCGCTGACGCAACGGGTGTCCATTCAGTTATTAGTCGATCTCGCCCCAGGTAGTAACTCGCATGTGTTTCATAACCAATATCAATGCGAAAACGGAGTCCCCACAAAAAAGCGTACGTTTTGGAGTGCTTATTACAACGGAAACATGGGTGTAGGTGACGCTGACTATAAAAGTGCAGGTGCCGCTTGGATGCCCATTGTGGACAGCAGGTTTACCTACATGGTCATTAATTTGTGTAATGAAGTATACAAACTTAGGTAAAAGACCTAATTGGCTTTATCGAGTATTCCTTTGGCATGCCTAAGACATCATTAGGCTGATAGGCGTCTTAATTGACGCCTTTTTTATCTTTGAAGCTACCTTTAGTATAGATAACGCACACCAGTCTAGGCCCTCCCCCGGGGGTGGCTCTTTTAGAAGATATCTTTATTTTTCCTAATTAAATAAATATACAAAAGGTGAGAACTTTTAAACGTTCTATGTCTTGGGGAGGAGCAAGCCGATCGCTATATAACTTACCTTAAGACTCCAGATGATCCTTAGGTACTCATTAGCCGAAGTGATGTACCCGTTTTTTTATACCTGTAATTTGAGCTTTACTTGTCACATCGATTTATGTAGATTGGATCTAGCTAGATTTTTGACGATGCGAGCTAAATCAGCCTGCGTTATCGAGCATAATCAAGGCAATGCAGTAGTGTTTATTATGGGTTTAGTGCGCTTAATGACACTAAGACTTATCAGTATGAAAGGAAGTAGAAAGTGTAAAAAACAATAGTTCAATAATTTTTCTGGGGAGGAAAAGTACCATGACCGAAAAGCAAAGACCCTTTGGTGTTTCTATGACCGAACGGGAGATGGAAGAATGTTTGCCTGCTGACGAAGCAGCGTTCCGTTCGCCTGTTCCTACGCAAATAGTATCCAACGGCGAATATAATCCCTTGCCGCAAACGGCTAAGCAAAAGCAAGTGGAGTCGCTGATCAAGGAAACTGCCGATAAACAAGCCAAGCTTCACAACACCACGCGTCGTAAGTTTTTAGCATCGACTTCAGGCATGGCGGCTGCTTTCTTAGCCATGAATAAGATTCACGGGCCCCTATTTGATGTGAATGCGGCCGAACTCAATCCGGACGCTGCAGGCGATCGTCGCGCCACTTACAAAGGTCAATTCATTTTTGATGACCAAACCCACTTTATTCGGGACGATTTCAAAGAGGAAGGCCTGCTGGGTCTGACCAAATGGGCTGAGGGGGCCGGTGTCAACCCTAATATCAACAGTGTCCCGACTAATTTGTCCCGCTACAAAATGGACAACTACCTTAAAGAGATTTTCCTTGACAGTGACACCACGATCGCCTTGTTGTCTGGTGCGCCATTCGACGACCCTAACTGGTGGCTTCTGTCTAACGACGCGATCCAAAATGCTTGTCGAGCGGTGAATAAAATGGCGGGCAGTGTACGTATGTTAGGTCACTCGGTGATCACGCCTAAGTATCCCAATTGGATGGATGAAGTTGACCGCGCCATCGAGGAGTTAAAGCCTGTGTCTTGGAAGTCCTACACTATTGGCGATCCTTTTGGCCCTTCCAAGTATGCTTGGCGTCTTGACGATGAAAAACTCATGTATCCTTTCTATGAGTAGGCTATCAATTCGGGTATCAATACAATTTGTATCCACAAAGGCTTAATGCCGTTGGATTACGAAAAGGCGTTTGCCGGCACTTGGGAAAGCGCCACTGTCAACGACCTAGGCCAGGCGGCTAAAGATTGGCCTGGGATGAACTTCGTCATTTACCACTCAGCCCTGCGTCCTTGGTTAGCCGAAAAGCCGGATGTTGAGATGGCCCAGTTTGAAAAAGACGGCTATATACAATGGTCCACTGATTTGGCACGCATTCCAGAGAAGTTTGGTGTTAACAATGTTTACGCAGAACTTGGCTCAGTGTTTGCCAGTACTGCTGTCACAAACCCACGTTTCTGCGCAGCTTTCCTCGGTCAGTTGGTCAATGAAATGGGGCCTGACCGTGTAGTTTGGGGTACTGACTCGGTCTGGTATGGCTCGCCACAGTGGCAAATCGAGGCAATGCGTCGTATTGAAATACCAGAAGACATGATGAAAAAGCAAGGTTGGAAGATTCCACTCGGTGATGGCCAGGGCTCGGTGAAGAACAAAATCTTTGGCGAAAACTCAGCCAAGCTCTACAATTTGGACGCACAAAAGATCGCAGCTGATGCCAAGGCATTTGACCACGACAAGATTGCCCAAATGAAAGCTGAGTACCATGCTATGGGTGGTGATCGAAGCAATGCAGCCTATGGCTATATTGCCAAAGAGGGACGTGATGACGTTAAAAGCTGATCCCTTTTTGTAGACTAATCCAAACAGGCTGCGCGCACGTGCAGCCTGCTTGGTTTTTTAATTTCATATGAGGAAGGACTCCCGTGAAAAAAACAATTTGGATGTTCTGTGCTTTCTTTGGAATGCTGCTGAGTAGTGGGCATGGACTCGCCTCTGATGAGACCAAAACCCGTGTGGGAACCTGTGAAGATGCCCGCAGTCAGCAAGAGTATTTTTGTGACATGACAAATGCAGCTAATGACTCCATGGTGGCGTTAGGTACCGCTTGTCGTAACGCTAAGATCAACGTCAAAGAAGCTTGTGAAGGCATTGTTTTGCCGGATACGGAATATGAATCTTGTGTCATGGAACAAACTTGCTGAGCCTTTTGTTGGCGTAGTCATTTTTTGTAAAACCTCACCCAAGTCTGCGTTTGCAAGACTTGGCTGGGTTTTGTTGAGGGTTTATATGCTCCCTTTCTTCCATTGTCGTCAATGGGTG
>QXZO01000228.1:2672-2926 GCA_009886305.1 Betaproteobacteria bacterium | reverse complement strand
GGTGCCGTGAGCGTTAATATAGTCAACTGTGCTCGGGTCTACACCCCCATTTTTGATTGCGTTATTCATGCAGCGAGCAGCACCTTCTCCGTCTTCGCACGGAGCGGTAATGTGATTCGCATCCGCACTCATACCATAACCACTTAATTCACAATAGATTTTGGCTCCTCGAGCCTTGGCGTGCTCGTATTCTTCAAGCACCATAACGCCTGCACCTTCGCCTAGCACGAACCCATCGCGTCCTTTGTCCCATG
>QXZO01000228.1:0-2662 GCA_009886305.1 Betaproteobacteria bacterium | reverse complement strand
TCCTCATTTCTCGTGCTTAGAGCTCGGGCTGCCGCAAAGCCTCCAACACCAAGTGGTGACACGCAGGACTCCGCCCCACCGGCCACCATAACGTCGACATCGCCATATTCGATGAGACGAGCAGAGTCTCCAATACAATGTGTGGCAGTTGTGCAAGCAGTCACCATGGCGAGGCTAGGACCCTTGAGGCCGTAGATGATCGATAAATTTCCAGAAACCATATTGATGATGGCTCCAGGGATGAAAAACGGTGATATTTTCCTTGGACCGCTTTTTTCTAAAACTTTATCAGTGTCTTCAATCAGTGGGAGCCCACCAATGCCTGAACCAATATTTACGCCGATACGCTCAGCATTATCTGGTTGCTTTGGAAAACCCGCGTCCTCTAGTGCCTCAATACCTGCAGCTAGACCGTAATGAATGAAAGTATCCATTCTGCGAGCGTCTTTTGCAGGAATAACGGAAGTCACGTCAAAGTCTTTGACCTCCCCAGCGATGTGAGAAGAAAACGGAGTGGCGTCAAACCGAGTGATGGTATCTATCCCGCAGTCTCCCGCTAGAATATTTCGCCAAGCCTTAGGAACATTGTTTCCTACCGGACAAACAATGCCTAGACCCGTTACAACAACACGACGTCTTGACACCTACTACTCCTTATCGTGTGGATAGCCCGCCACTATGAGTTAGCTATCTAGATTAGAGTTAACGTAATCGATAGCTTGTTGAACTGACGTAATTTTCTCGGCCTCTTCGTCAGGAATTTCGCATTCGAACTCTTCTTCGAGTGCCATAACCAATTCCACGGTATCTAATGAATCAGCACCAAGATCATCCACGAAGGTTGATTCATTTTTTATGTCCGCTTCGTTAACACCCAACTGCTCAGCGACAATTTTCTTGACGCGTTGCTCAATCGATTCCATGTACAAAACCCCTCAGTTTCTAAAAAAAAGTTATTCAGTGAATTAGCATCACTAAAGCGCAGTATTTTACCAAATAAAAGCTGGCCTTGGTTCTATTCCATCAACATACCGCCATTGACATGGATCGTTGATCCCGTGATGTATCTTGATAGGTCGGATGATAGAAATAAAACGGTATTGGCTATATCTGAAACTTCCCCTAAACGTCCTAAAGGCACTTGATTTATTAGGGCTTTTTTTTGTTCTTCAGCAAGACCCTGGGTCATTTCAGTATCAATGAATCCGGGCGCAACACAGTTCACATTAATATTTCGTCCCCCAAGCTCTCTGGCTAGAGATTTACTGAATCCAACAATTCCAGCTTTTGCGGCTGCGTAATTTGACTGCCCTGCATTACCTAAAAAACCAACAACTGACGTTAAATTAATAATTTTTCCAGAGCGCGCTTTCATCATATTTCGACAAACAAGCTTTGAGAGGCGATAAACGGATTTTAGGTTGACGTTCATAATATCGTCCCACTCATCTTCTTTCATTCGCATCAGCAAATTATCTCGGGTAATCCCTGCGTTATTTATGAGCACTGTGATAGGGCCCATGGTCTTTTCGATATTAGCTAAAGTTTCGTTGCACTCGTCTGCCTCAGATACGTTTAACCGATAGCCTTGGCCAACAATATTATTACTTTTAAATGTCTCAGTGATTTGAGCTGCACCGTCATCTGAAGTGGCCGTACCGGCAACTGTGGCCCCGCATAAACCAAGTGTTCTTGCTATTTCTGCGCCAATGCCTCGGCTCGCTCCTGTTACAAGGATCACCTCGCCCTTTAAACTGATGTTCATCCGTTGCTCCTTGATAATTGATTAATCGCCATCTCCATCTCCTCCGGGGACGATAGCGAGAGCATATGAAACTCTTTGTCTATACGTTTGTTTAGTCCAGCAATGACTTTTCCGGGCCCGCATTCGAGTCCGTAGTTGATCCCAGTTGCCGTTATATGCCGAATGGTTTCAACCCATCTAACCGGACTAAACAACTGTTGATATAAATTATCTCTGATATCTTCTGCGGTAGCTGATGGCAACACATTTTGATTGTGAATAACCGGTATTTTTGGCATGTTAATGGGCGCCTTGTTTAGGGCTGATACAAATAAATCTGCAGCCGGTTTGATCAAGCTGCAATGCGACGGTGTGGCCATAGCCAGCAACATGGCACGCTTAGCGCCTAAGGTTTTAGCCTCATCAATTGCTTTTTCTACTGTATCTTTATCACCGGCGATCACAACTTGCCCCGGTGCATTGTAGTTAGCAGCTTCAGCAACACCACCATTCTTCTGTTCGGCCCGTTGACAAGCTACCTTGATATCTTCATCGGACAACCCTAATACGGCTGCCATCGCGCCAACTCCAGACGGAACCGCATTTTGCATTAACGTTGAGCGTTGTTGAACAAGGGATACGGCATCAGAGAATTTAAGCGCATCTGCAATTACGAGCGCTGCATACTCACCAAGGCTATGGCCAGCTAGCATTGCCGGGGATTGCCCTCCAAGTTCGATCCATGCGCGATACATAGCCACGTCTGATATGAGCATGAGAGGTTGGGTATTGGTCGTTATTGCAAGTTGATCTTGTGTGCCACTCTGTGCGAGTTGCCACATATCTTTTTGCATAATAGACGAGGCTTCCTGGAACGTGTCTTTAACTACGGCAGCTTCCGAGAACGCATTCATCATA
>QXZO01000227.1 GCA_009886305.1 Betaproteobacteria bacterium | reverse complement strand
CCCCCTTGCGTACAGTCGCGATGTCTCCACTAATTCAGACGCTAATATCCATTTGGGTTTGGCGTTTCTCAAGTCAGACCCAGGATGTATGTGGAATTTGATGCCACGCGCGCCATAGTAGACTCCTTTTTCATCGCTACGAAAACCAATATTTCCCAATAATCCCGTCAACAAAGAACGGTGAATGTCAGAGCTGCGGGCCGAATGTTCATTCACAGTAAACCCCATATCCATGGTCATGGACTTGAGTTGATGATAAAGTTCTCGCCACTCGAACATCCTTACCAACGACACGTGTTGGCGCACACACATTTCTTTCAGCTTTCTTTTTCCTGGTTTCTTTTCAAAAACATCTTGAAACCAAGACCAAACTGATAACAAAGACATAAAATCAGATTTGATTGCTTTATCATTCCTAGTAGTAGTTTCCCCATGCGCGCCATGTTCGCGCTCCCTTGGATCTTGAACAGACAGGGCTGCAGCCAATTTAAGCACTTCGTCCAAGCAACCCATCTCTGTACTCGCAAGAATCATGCGCGCCACCCTTGGATCGACAGGTATTCGGGATAATTTTTTTCCAATCGATGTCAAGCGTCTTCGCTTATCAAGCGCGCCAAGTTCCTCTAGCAATTGATATCCATCAGCGAGAGCACGAGGTATTGGTGGGTCAATGAAAGGAAACTTTTCCGGCTCATCCAGACCAAGTGCTGACATACGTAATATCACTGTAGCCAAAGAAGACCTGAGAATTTCCGGCTCCTCATGAACGCCTCGTTGTTCAAAATCTTCCTGCGAATACAATCTTATACAAACACCGTTCATCACCCTTCCACTCCTACCAGAGCGCTGATTAGCGGACGCTTGAGATACTTTCTCAACTTGCAACATCTCAACTTTGTTTCGGTAGCTATAGCGCTTCACTCGAGCTAAACCAGTATCAATAACGAATTGAATTTTAGGAATTGTTAGTGAGGTTTCAGCGATATTAGTCGCGAGAATCACTCTTCGATAATTGGATGGCAGGAAAACTTTATTTTGATCTTGAACCGCTAATCGAGAATATAGAGGTAGCACTTCCCACTTGGAACGACGGGTATGAGACAAAAAGCTCTTATTAATCCAATCTAGCGATTGTTTAATCTCGCGCTCACCTGGTAAAAAAATAAGAACATCACCACTACCTGGTTCAGCGTCAATCCCCACCATAACTTTGGCAATTGCCTCATATACACTCTCGATATCCTCTAATGCGTCATCGTTCTTAGGCAGTTGATATCGTATTTCAACTGGATACAAACGACCTGAGACCTCAATGACTGGAGCTCGATCAAAATGAGACGAAAATTTATCCGCATCAATAGTCGCTGAAGTGATGATCAATTTAAGGTCCGGCCTTTGCTTAAGTAGGCGCTTTAAATACCCAAATAGAAAATCAACATTGAGATTTCTCTCGTGAGCCTCATCGATAATTATAGTATCGTAACGAGTCAAATAACGATCAGTTTGAGTCTCTGCTAATAAAATGCCATCGGTCATAACCTTTATGAGGTTTTCATGGCTTGATCGATCTGAGAAGCGGACTTGATAACCAACTAGATCATCAATTTCCGAGTTCAATTCTTTCGCTATCCGATTAGCAACTGATCGCGCAGCTATACGTCTAGGTTGCGTGTGTGCTATCTGTCCATACACACCTCTACCGATCTCAAGTAACATTTTCGGTATTTGTGTGGTTTTACCTGAACCCGTCTCACCACATAAAATAGTGACCTGATGCTCATCAATTACCCGCTTAATTTCCTCTCTGCTCGATACGACTGGCAGCTCATCTGGGAAGGATATTTTTGGTAATCGCTGCCTCCTAGCCGAGACCTTTTCGGCCGATATCTTTATTTTTGATCGTAACTTACCAAGTTCAACCGACTGATCTTCCTGTTTTTGCGATTTATTAGCAATCTGTTTTAGGCGAGTACGAAGGCCGTACTGCTCCTTGCTCAAACAAGAACTAATTAATTTAAGTAAATCTTGATGATGGTTTTGCAGCTCTCGTTTCATTAGACAACAAAAATATTTTCCTCAACGGCACGCCAACCCCATGGACCCAGCGATCAAGATAAAGTTTTGTTCAAACCACGCACTAACTACTGAGCCCTTTGAATGGAGAGTGTCGCTCACACCAGGCAGCCGTCGCTAATAAATAATTATCTTCATCGACCGCACTGATTATTTGTAAGCCTAGAGGTAGTCCTTTAGGACCCAAACCTGTTGGTATGGTAATGGCAGGAGCCCCAATTAAAGTCCATATTGAACAAAAACTGGGATCACCAGTTACATGGAGCGAATTAGGCGCTTCTCCAGTCGCGGGTGGTGTGATCACCGCGGAATAACCGCGGTCCATGAAGGATGCAAAACTATTTTGTAACGCATTTTTCTTCTTTACCGCATCCCTAAACTGGGTTTCTGTGACGCGATCCCCCTCTTCAAGCGCGTGAATGAGGAAATCAGAAAAGTAGCCTCTGAATTCATCTCTAATCACTCGAGATACACGTGCGGCCTCATACAACATAATAGTTCGGTGAACCTTATGGGCGCGATCAAACTCTCCTGGAAGCTCAATCACGTCTATAGCCGCTCCGGCACTCCGAAGCCGAGAGATGTCCGCCTCGAATTGAGTTCGAGCTTCACGGTCAGCGAGATACCAAGATGGCGATCTGACCGCAGCCAGTCTGGGCGCATTCTTTAATGGTGCTGCATTTGGTGAAATCCCCGAGCGCGGTCCAGCAAAGCTTGAAGCCAACAGTGCCGAATCGGCAACACTTCTCGCGAAGACTCCTGGTTGGTCGAACATTGGAGAAAAAGGCATGATGCCGTCTACGCCAATTAAACCACGGGTCATTTTATAACCAACGATGCCGCAATACGCTGCCGGTCGAATGACTGATCCATTAGTTTGCGTTCCAATAGC
>QXZO01000226.1 GCA_009886305.1 Betaproteobacteria bacterium | reverse complement strand
CACAGGGAATCCCTGAGAAAGTAGGAGTAAACATTGGCGGACCGAGAATCAATGGAGTATGACGTCGTTATTATCGGCGCTGGACCCTCCGGCTTAGCGTGCGCAATTAAACTTAAACAAATCGCGAATGATTCGGGAACTGAATTGAATGTTTGCGTCGTAGAAAAAGGGTCAGAGGTTGGGGCGCACACTTTGTCTGGTGCAGTCATTGAAACACGCGCCCTAGATGAGCTCATACCGGACTGGAAAAATTTAGGGGCACCATTACACACTCCGGTAACTGAAGATCGTCTCTTATTTTTAACAAAATCAAAATCGTATTCTCTACCCACTCCTTCTTATATGGATAATCACGGAAACTATATTGTTAGTTTGGGTAATGTGGTGCGCTGGCTTGGGGAACAGGCGGAATCATTAGGTGTTGAAATTTACCCTGGCTTTGCAGCTACGGAGATACTTTTCAATGATGATGGGTCTGTTAAAGGAATAGCGACCGGAGATATGGGCGTTGGAAAAGATGGGGAGCATACTGACAGCTACCAGCAAGGCATAGAACTTCATGCCAAACAAACCGTTTTCGCGGAAGGATGTCGCGGATCACTGTCCAAGGTGGCGATCGAGCGCTTTAACCTAAGGAAAGGGGTTGAGCCTCAAACGTACGGCATAGGCATCAAAGAGCTTTGGGAAGTCGCTCCAGAGCAGCACAAAGAGGGACTCGTTATACACTCAACTGGATGGCCGCTCGACTCAGAGACCTATGGTGGTGCATTTTTATATCATCTCGAAAATAACCAAGTTGCAATAGGTTTTGTTGTTGGCCTAGATTACAAAAATCCGTACCTATCTCCGTTTAATGAATTTCAACAATTTAAAACTCACCCAGATATTTGCAGTACTTTTAAGGGTGGCCGCCGAATTTCGTACGGCGCAAGAGCTATCTCAGAAGGCGGCTTTCAATCCATTCCCAGACTCTCATTTCCCGGTGGACTCTTAGTCGGAGACTCCGCAGGATTCTTGAATGTCCCCAAAATCAAGGGGTCTCATACAGCAATGAAATCTGGCATGGTCGCAGCGGAATCGATATATAACGCGATCAACGCAAACAAATCAAAACGAACGTTAGATTACAGTTATCGCTTATCAAACTCTTGGCTTTGGACGGAACTGAGACAAGTCAGAAATATCAGACCCTCTTTCCGGTGGGGATTTTGGGCAGGTATGATCTACTCAGCGATTGACACATACATTTTAAGAGGAAAAGCACCTTGGACACTTAAGCACCACGAAGATCATAAGCAACTTATTCCAGCTAGCCAAGCAAAAAAAATTAAGTATCCGAAACCAGATGGTGTATTGACTTTTGATCGATTAACTTCGGTTTTTATTTCCAATACAAACCATGAAGAAAACCAAACAAGTCACTTACAGCTAAAAGATGACAACACTCCAATCAAAATCAACCTTAGCGAGTATGATGCTCCGGAACAACGCTACTGTCCGGCTGGCGTTTACGAAATCGTTAGTGAGGAGAATGGTCCTAAATTACAGATCAACGCACAAAATTGCGTTCACTGTAAAACATGCGATATCAAGGATCCAACTCAAAACATAAATTGGGTTCCACCTGAGGGAGGCGGAGGGCCAAATTATCCAAACATGTGATTAAAACTCAAAGTCGCTTCAAACAAAAACTTCAGAAGGGTAAACGTCCTTAAGCTTTCGGGATAGAGCGTGGCTTTCGCTCCTCGTCCACGGCCACATATGTAAGGGTAGCGTCCGTAACCTTAACCGTCGCCTCTAGAGAGCGTCTTTGGGCATAAACCTCAACATCAACCGTAATGGATGTTTTGCCGACTCTAGATACTGAAGCATAGAAGCTAACGAGATCTCCGATATGAACTGGCTGCTTGAATAAAAACGAATTGACAGCAATCGTAACAATTCTTCCTTTTGCTAAAAGCGCTGCTGGGATACTCCCCGCGATATCCACCTGGGACATAATCCATCCACCAAATATATCACCACTATAATTTGCGTCTGAGGGCATGGGCACAACACGCAAAGTTGGCGCTTGATCAGTTGGTAGAACCTTATCTGAATCAATATCCATTAAAAATACGATTCATCGAGCGCTACAATTGTTTTGTGTCCGCCGACGACCTGATCATTAAGCACAGTAGCGAGCGGAAGAATATTCTCTGAATAGAATCGGCATGTTGCCAGTTTCGATCTGTAGAATTTCGCGTTCTCGTCTCCGTCGTCTAGCCTTTTCTTTGCAATGATCGCAGAACGTGCCAGCATCCATCCTCCAGCAACTGTTCCAAAAAGTTTAAGAAGTGGTACCGAACCAGCAGAGGCTGTCTCCGGGTCATCCATATACGTATCGACCACCCATTTAACTGACTCCTCGAGCGACTCAACCGCCAAACTAAATTTATCTTTAATCTTCGACAGACCGGAATGACCTTCATATTCGCTGAGCTCTTTGATTGTTTCACGCATCAAACCAATCAACTCCAGTGCGGTCAATCCACGCTCTGTAGCAACCTTCCGCCCGATCAAATCATTCGCCTGAATACCAGTTGTCCCCTCGTAAATTGGGGTGATCCTAGCATCACGGAGATACTGCGCTGCTCCCGTTTCCTCTACGAACCCCATGCCTCCATGAACTTGAACACCTAAAGAAGTAATTTCGATGGACTGTTCCGTGCACCAACCTTTCACTACCGGTGTGAGTAAGTCGAACATCCTTTGATATTTCGCACGCTCCGCCTCATCCTCATGATTCAAGGCTTGATCAAGATAGGAGCATGTCTGAAGCGCTATTGAGCGCATTGCTTCGACTTGGGACTTCATGGTGAGAAGCATACGTCGGACATCAGGATGATGAATAATCGAAACACGCTCTCCTGAGCCCTGGCCAATACTGCGTCCCTGTATACGCCCCTTTGCAAACTCAGCTGCGCGTTGATAGGAACGCTCTGCTAACGCCAACCCCTCAATTCCCACCTCTAAACGCGCAAAATTCATCATGGTAAACATGTATTGAAGTCCGCGGTTTTCCGCTCCAACTAAGTATCCCTCCGCCCCGTCTTCATCACCGAAAGCCATAACACATGTAGGACTAGCATGAATCCCAAGTTTTTCCTCAATCGAGACACACTTAACGTCGTTTCTCTCACCTATTGAACCGTCGTCATTTACCAGGTACTTTGGGACGACAAATAAGGATATACCTTTCACACCTTCAGGCGCGTCTGGCGTTCTTGCAAGCACCAGATGCACGATATTGTCCGCCATCGTATGCTCACCCCAAGTAATATAAATTTTAGTACCATAAATTCGGTAATGATTACCCTCTGGGATCGCTTTTGCTCGAACGGCCGATAGATCTGAGCCAGCCTGTGGCTCAGTCAGATTCATTGTTCCCGACCATTCGCCGCTTATCAATTTACCTAAGAATATATCTTTCAACTCATCGGATCCATGCCGCTTGACTGCCTGAACCGCCCCAGCAGTTAGCATCGGACATAGTGCAAAGGAGGTACACGCCGCATGCCACATTTCTGAAGTAAGAGCTGAAATTATGTGGGGTAGACCTTGACCGCCCCAATCAGGATCATTTGAAAGACCTCCCCAACCACCTTGAGAGAACTGTTTATATGCGTCAGAGAATCCCGTCGCAGGGGTAACGACATGATTTTGAAGCTTGGCGCCTTCTCGGTCACCTGGCCAATTCAATGGATCCAAAACTCCAGTTGCAAATTTTCCTGCCTCTGTGATTATGGAGCTCACCAACTCCTCATTAACATCCTCATTCCCGGGCAGGCTCTGCGTCGACTCTAAACCTATGAGCTCATTAACAACAAACTCCATATCAGCTGAGGGGGCTTGATAAACAGACATAACGATTCCTCTAATAAGTTCAATTACTCGTTGCTAAATTAAGTCAGTTAACTCCGGTATGGCCTCAAACAGGTCTCCCACAAAACCATAATCGGCAACCTGAAAGATAGGAGCTTCCTCGTCTTTATTTATCGCGACGATGATTTTACTATCTTTCATACCCGCCAAATGCTGTATAGCCCCAGAGATACCTACAGCGATGTAAAGTTCTGGGGCAACTATTTTTCCTGTTTGTCCTACCTGATAATCATTGGGCACGAAACCTGAATCAACAGCAGCTCGAGAGGCGCCAACCGCTGCGCCAAGTTTATCCGCCAAAGCTTCAAGCATTGCAAAATTTTCTGCGCTTCCCATCCCTCGACCACCCGAGACAATGACTTTGGCAGCGGTTAATTCAGGCCTAGCCGACTGAGTCAACTCTTGATTCACTAATGAAGATAGTTGCTTCGCTGGCTGCGCATTAATAGACTCAACAGCACCACCACCCCCATGGTCTGCACAGCCATCAAAACCTGTAGCTCTCACCGTTATTACTTTAATCTTGTCCAACGACACTACGGTCGCCAACGCGTTTCCAGCATATATCGGCCTTACGAATGTATCTCCACTAACGACCTCAACAATATCTGAAATTTGCGCCACATCGAGACCCGCCGCAACCCGTGGCATAATATTTTTTCCAAAGCTGGTCGCTGGAGCTAATATATGTGAATAAGGCTCAGCTATAGAAATAACAACATTCGCAATCTCCTCAGCTAAACCGTGTTGATAACATTCGTCGTCAGCCACTAAAACTTTGGCGACACCCTCAATGTTAGCTGCAGCCTCAGCAGCTGCGGCACACTCAAAGCCAGCAACCAAAACATGAATATTCTCGCCTAATTCTCGTCCAGCAGCGACAGTATTAAGGACTGCAGGTTTGATTGTAGCGTTATCGTGTTCCGAGATTATTAAGATCGCCATCAAATTACCTTTGCATCATTCTTCAATTTATCAAATAGATCCAAAATAGAGTCAACCTTTTGACCCGCACTTCTCTCCGGTGGCTCAGTGACCTTTATAGTCTTCAACCGCGGCGACACATCGACACCCAAGTCGTCAGGCGTTACCTTATCAATCATTTTTTTCTTCGCTTTCATGATATTTGGAAGTGTCACGTACCTTGGCTCGTTCAGCCTAAGGTCTGTCGTAATGACGGTGGGGAGAGTTACCTTAAGCGTTTCCAGCCCACCATCAATTTCCCTGGTTACCAATGCCGCGCTTTCATCAACTTCAACCTTGGATGCAAAAGTTGCCTGTGACCAACCAAGTTTTGCAGCCAGCATTTGACCAGTCTGATTAAAATCATCATCTATAGCTTGTTTCCCCATGATAACCACTCTCGGCTGTTCAGTTAACACGATTTTCTCGAGCACTTTGGCGACACCCAAAGGTTGCGTCTCATGTTCAGTTTCAACGTGAATCGCACGGTCCGCACCAAGTGCTAACGCCGTTCGAAGTGTTTCTTGACAGTTCGCAGCACCGACTGAAACCGCCACGATCTCGCTTACCACTCCCGCCTCCTTCAAACGAACTGCCTCTTCAACTGCAATTTCGTCAAAAGGATTCATCGACATTTTGACATTAGCTGTCTCAACGCCACTTTGGTCTGCCTTTACGCGGATTTTCACGTTGTAATCAACAACCCTTTTTACTGGAACTATAACCTTCATTAATTTATGACCTTATGTAGAACAATGTTAAGAATGAAACGATATTTTACCGCAGGAATAAAGTATCGGTTTACGTTCAAAAAAAATCTCAGAGGTACTTTTCTAATCATCTTCCAGACGTTTTCTGAGAACTGATTTTTGTATTTTTCCCGTTGACGTCTTGGGTAACGATCCGAATATCACTCGCTTAGGACACTTGTAGCGCGCAAGACGTTCCCTACAAAACTCAATGACTTCGGACTCGGTCAAAGCCGTCTTAGTCGATTTCAAAGTAACAAAAGCGCACGGAACCTCCCCCCATTTCTGATCATTCTGCGCAACAACGGCTACTTCAAGTATTCGATGATCCTCATATAAAGCGTCCTCAACCTCAATCGTCGATATATTTTCACCGCCAGAAATAATTATGTCCTTCGATCGATCTTTGATTGTCACATATCCAAACTCGTCGATCACGGCAAGATCCCCTGTGCGAAACCAACCACCTTCAAATGCCGCACGTGTCGCATTAGGATTTTTGAGGTATCCCTTCATCGTAATATTTCCTCGAAAACAAATCTCCCCCATCGTTTTACCGTCCCGTGGAACCGGTATCAGCGTCTCAGAATTCAACACCTCCATCTTCTCCTGCACAACGTACCGCACCCCCTGACGACCATTTTTTTGTGCGCGTTGCTCCAATGATAATTGCTCCCATTCGGGATGTTGCGCGCAGACAGCCGCGGGGCCATACACCTCAGTAAGACCATAAACGTGAGTCAAATCAATTCCTAATAATTCTGCACCCTCAATAACTGATCTGGGCGGAGCAGCACCAGCAATCATGCCCTTCACTCGTTGAGAGGTTATCCGGCACTCATTTTGAGGTGCATTAACTAAAGTGTTATAGACAACCGGAGCACCGCACATATGGGTCACACCATGCTCTTGAATTAACCGGAAAATAACATCAGCGTCTATGCGACGAAGGCAAATACTGGTCCCAGCAACCGCTGCCAATGTCCAAGGGAAGCACCAACCATTACAATGAAACATGGGAAGCGTCCATAAGTACTTAGAAAAGTAAGGCATAGTCCACGTCACCACATTGCCGACGGCATTTAAATAAGCGCCCCGGTGATGCGTTACAACACCCTTTGGATCACCAGTGGTGCCGGAGGTATAAGACAACGCGATGGCATCCCACTCATCACTTGGCAACTTCGCATCAAAATCTGGGTCTCCGCTCTTCAAAAA
>QXZO01000225.1 GCA_009886305.1 Betaproteobacteria bacterium | reverse complement strand
GACGCCTTGCCGAGCTCATCAAAATGCACCTGAGCTACTACCGAACCCCCAATAACGTAAAAATTAATAAAAATACCTAAGCTAACTACGTCTCTTATGCACGACGTAAGATTTCGGATCAAAAGCATAATCATATTTTTCATTAATTTCCCCCCTCATCAACAATGCAATTTGACGTTATCAAAAGCACAAATTTAGTTAATCTTATTTTGACAAAGCTATTGTTACCCTCTCCAACACACTTTCACACCGTTCTTCAACTTTTAAAGAAAAGAGTCCATCCGCACGGGTTTTCCCCGGATTAATACAAGCAACTGGGATTTTTTTTCCAACGGCGTAACGGCAAAAACGAAATCCAGAGAACACCATCAAAGAGCTACCGACAACTAATAGCGCATCACTTTCGTCAATCTTTTTATATATTTCTGAGACAATTTCACGCCTGACTGCGTCTCCAAAAAATACCACATCAGGCTTCAATATACCGCCACAGCATTCGCAATCAGGTACATGAAATAATTCTACGATACCGTCTGAAACATCAGCGTCTCCATCTGGAGCAATCGTATCGCAATGCGGCAACCATGAATTCAATGCTTGGATGCGCTCCTGCATTCGGCTTCTTTGCGATTTCTGTCCGCAACTTAGGCAAATTACCTTATCAAGACGGCCATGCAGATCTATTACCTTCTGATGACCCGCGCGCTGATGCAAACGGTCAACATTTTGTGTCACTAATAACGATATTTTTTTCTGAGCTTCTAGCTGAACTAAATTCTCATGCGCTCTGTTCGGCGTAGCATGTCTCACCGCCGGCCAACCTGCATAACTGCGAGCCCAATATCTCTGCCGAGCGATTTCTTTATGCAAAAAGTCATTATGTTGGATAGGGTCATTTCGTAACCACTGACCAGCACCGTTCCGATAAGTCGGGATGCCCGAATTAAGACTCAACCCAGCACCTGTGAGCACAACTATCCGTTCTTTCGATTTCAAAAATTGAGTAATGTCACACGACAAAACATATTCTCCTTGTCTTCAAAGAAGATTTCTCAATCAGATATCGTTAATTTTAAAAATAAAATTCTAGACACTACATTAAAAAGCCGAAGCGATGAAAAATACATTGCTTCGGCTCTCTTTGCATGGACATTGGAGATACTCAGCATACCTCCCTCCCAACATGGAACCCTCTAAACCATAATCTTAAATTCCGGGAAGTCTTATATTCTTGACCTGTCCAAAATAACATCAGCGTTTCGCCACAGCTCATCAAACTGACGCTTTATAATCACAGCTTCTTGCTCTTTGCCTTGTGCCTCAAGGGATTGATACAAACCAAAAGTTGACCAACCATTGCGCTGATTCCACTGTAAGTCTTTTCGGTAAACTTCCTCTGCCTCGACAGGACGGTCTGCACTCAGCAAAGCTGAACCGAGATACAAACGTGCTGACTGCGACCAATCGGGAGGTTCGGTGTAATTGAGATTCTCTTGAAATTCAACCGCATGACCGTAATGCAAGATCGCTCCGTCAAGGTTTCCCTTAGCTTCCTCTATCTCACCGAGCAATGAGTGCATAGCTAATCCAAGCACGTGGTCTGCTGGAGTTGGACCAACACCAGAGTCATTAATTCCATCTGCCACCATTTGTTCTCGGATTACCCCAAGCTCTGCCTCAGCTGGCCCTATATGGCCTTTTGCAGCATGAGCACTACCCATTACATAAGCCCACATGCCTTTTAAGTAGGGCGTATCAGCCATTGCCTTATTCGCCACATTGTCTGCATGGATCTTGTCCCACTTTCCAAAAACCTTATCCATCACCCATGCATGAGCAGTGTTCTTATCCCCTCCACGCCTCGCTCCAGTAGCAGTGCCTGAATTCCGCACCGCAGCTTCGCTAGAATCTTCATAATTGCCTTGAAGCATATTTGCATAACGCACAAAATCCAAAGCGTGAGGCTTATGAATTTTATGGGAGAGCGGATAAGTGCCGATCATAGGGAAATTAGTGTCTCCCCATATTTCAGCAAACTGGTCATCAACAATTTGTGATCTCTCGTTGGAAAGAATCGCCTTCTCGTACTCGCCAACTCGAAGGTAGATATGACCAGGCATATGAACCATATGGCCAGAAATTGGCAATGTGCCCTCGAGTTTCTGGGCGGCAGGCATTGCAAGCTCTGGTTGGTCCGATCCCTCCATTAGATGAATGTACAGGTGGTTTGCACCGGGATGATCATGCTCAAGCGCCATAGCCGCCTCAAGGGCATTTTTCCCTTCGAGCGTGCCGGGCTTGGCAGAGCCGTCTGCCTCCCAGTAATCCCATCGCGTTGTATTCATATAAGCCTCACCAAAAACTGTCGCGATGTCAGCGTCTTCTGGATACTTATCATGTAAACTGCGCATTGCATCTAAAAAAGCAAAATCTCTCTCTCTGTTATCGGGGATTGCATCTTTGTTGTACAAAACAAAAGTGGCACTAATTAAATCCCTCTCTAGCTGCGTTCCGTTATTCGCTAGATCGAGAGCTTTTCGAATTGCGGCAAGACCAGCACCCTGCGGGTCATCTGGCAAATTTACATAGCGACTGTTTGGATTGGGCCCAGCAGCGTGAGCTATACCCCAATACGGCATTGGATTTTGAGGATCGAGCCGGGAAGCCTCTTGATATGAGGCAATTGATTCAGGAAAATAAAAACCCCAAGCCATCCTCAACCCCTGATCAAAGAACTGTTGCGCCATTTCTGAGTCACTGTCAATAGATCTCGAATAATCGCCTCCGCCAGGCACTAAAATTGCAAGCTCATCTCCAGACTGTCCAATCGAAAGCGACGATAAAAAGCCTAACTTAACCGTTAAAAAAACATACGCCATTACACAAATTAATTTCTTACGCATACCTTCACTCTCTCCATGTCTATTAATAGTTGTATCCCCGAAAACTACTTGCAACCGTGTTTCCGACTTCGCAAAATTTGTAGCCCAGCTCAATTAAATTTAATGCGTAAAGCTGAAGATTAGTTCCGGGAGTCTAACCCAATTTGACAGCCCTGCAAACCAATAATAACCCCCATAACATCTCGATATTTACCGCGTATTGTATG
>QXZO01000224.1:7313-11841 GCA_009886305.1 Betaproteobacteria bacterium | reverse complement strand
TTTAAAGGAAAATAGGTATGGCAGGGTTGCTTGGTCGATACTTTCATCTGGTAACGTTGTTGTTTGTTGTCCGTCACGCGTTATCAACGTTAATGTTTTATTTTTCCAATCGAAGCGTGCTTCACCAGACCCCTTTTTTCTATTTCCTTTTTCGACGAAAAGCTTAGGAACGAGCCCGACTTCAGAGATAGATCCTGTGCTTTCGCGTTCTATCTCGTCAAGAAATAGCGATGCAAGTCCTTTAGGAATTATTTTGCTGATAAGCGTATAAGACTTCGAGTCGTGTTGAAGCGTGTCAATACCCTGGCCAATTTTTAGATCTCCCATTTTCACTTCAAATATAATTTCTACTGAATTGGGTGGTCTCGCATGAATACCGAAGGTAAAAGCGAGCCCTATCAACAGAAGAGTTACATAAATAACTCTCGAGCCTAATTTATAATTCACCGCTAATTAACCTTCAAAGCTAAAAGTGTCATTAAAAATTGTTGGATCTAGTGTGATCTCATAAGAAGATACTGAACAGCGCCCATCTAAAATCCATGCGACCGATTTAGGTAGGATGTCATGCTCAAGAATAAGGATTCGGTCAGCTAGGTTTTGCGTGGGTTCGTTTGGCTGTATACGCAACGCTGCTTGTGCAACAATTGGTCCCGCGTCTAGATCAGGTGTAACGAAATGAACGGTACAACCATGAATTTTAACGCCGGCCTCAATTGCCCTGGCGTGAGTATCTAGCCCTGCAAATGCGGGGAGTAAAGAGGGGTGGATGTTGATGATTCTTTCAGAAAAGCGTGCGATGATATTAGGATTTAAAATCCTCATGAACCCAGCTAATACGATGAGATCGGGCTCATATTTATCTATAACGTCTCCGAGAGCCTGATCGAATGATTCGCGATCAGGGTAGTCGCGATGATTGATAACGGATGTATCAATTCCTTTGTTTTTCGCGAAATCTAGGCCTTTAGCGTCAGGATTGTTGCTTATAACGCAGCATATTTTATGTGGCATCTGCGCGTTAACGATAGCCTGCATGTTGCTACCTCGTCCGGATATTAAGATAACTATTTTTTTCATCAAGAGATCGAAGTTATATTGTCGATTATGTGTTGGTGAGGCGTGTTTGGTGTTCCGTTCCTTTTCTATTTACAACGCTTCCTATGTGAAACACAGTTTCTCCTGTTGACTCCAACGTCTGGATGAGCGTGCGCGCGTGTTCAGCGGCACAAACTACAACCATTCCGATTCCGTAATTAAAAACCCGAAGCATTTCCTCTTTTTCCACATTCCCATTCGTTTGAAGCCACTCAAACAAATCACTCGTTGGCCAAGATTGTAAGTTGATTTCGGCAGTGAGGTGTTTAGGAAGAATTCTTGGAACATTTTCAATGATACCTCCGCCTGTGATGTGCGCGAGACCTTTTATTTGTTCTGTTGTTAGAGCATTTAATATGGAATTCACATATATTCTTGTTGGTTCAATCAGCAAATCTCCGAGTGTTCGTTCGCCAATCTGTTGATCGAGTTTAGCGTCAGACTTTGCGAGTATTTTTCTAATTAGAGAATAGCCATTTGAGTGTGCGCCGCTGCTGCTTAGTCCGAGGAGGGCGTCACCTGTTGAAATGTTTTTACCCGATATGATTTTATGTTTTTCTACAGCACCAACGGCAAACCCAGCGAGATCGTATTCTTCTCCGGCGTACATACCTGGCATTTCAGCGGTTTCTCCACCGATGAGGGCGCACCCAGAGAGTTCACAGCCTTTCGCTATTCCTGACACGACCTCAGTCGCTCGCTCTACGTCGAGTTTTCCGCATGAGAAATAATCCAGAAAAAACAACGGCTCCGCTCCTTGGACTAAAATATCGTTGACGCTCATTGCAACCAGGTCGATGCCGATAGTGTTATGACGGTCAAGATCCAACGCGAGCCTCAACTTTGTACCAACGCCATCTGTGCCCGTCACTAGAATGGGCTGTTTGTAGTGTTTTGGGATCTCGAATAAACCACCAAAGCCGCCTATACCACCCACAACACCATCTCTTTTTGTTTTGGCGGCCAGTGGTTTGATATTCTTGACTAGCTCCTCACCAGCGTCTATGTCGACTCCAGCTGCTTTGTATGAGAGTTTTTCGTTTGCCACGATCGGTTGCTCGCTTAAGTAACGACCCATTAACGCTACGTTAAACGGGCCTTCTATTTGGTTAACATGACAATCATCTAAGCCTAGCCTCAGACCCTGATAGAATTCTCAGTATCGATACTAGATTCTACCTAAACTCACTTTGGTTTTCTCTGTTAATTAGTCCTTCCTGTTAAAGTGATGTGCTACTGAAGGGCCTACTCGCCACATCGGCACCAATAAAGAAATGACGTATGCATCAGCTAGCTTTTCAACTTAAAACGGCTCCATCGCCCTCTATTGACAACTTCGTCGTTGGCCAAAACCGCGAACTTGTGGCAACTATTGGGCGGTTTTTAAAGCGCAGCAGTGATGTCAGGTTTTTATACTTATGGGGCTTGGCGGACTCTGGTAAGACACATTTATTACGGGCTGCAGGGGTAGCATGGGAATCCTTAGGTCATGGGGTGTGCTACGACATGCGCTTAGTTGAAGCTCACACTCTGAATGATGAGCTTTGCCTCTGTATTGATGATATTGATCAGCTAAATGCCGATGAGCAAATCGATTTTTTCAACATCTATAACGAGATAAGAAATTGCGGTGGCAGAATGGTTATGGCCGGCCGCCAACCGTTGTCTGCGCTTGATCTTAGGGCAGATGTTCTCACGCGACTCGGTTGGGGTTTGATATATCAGGTTTTCCCTCTGGATGATACTCAAAAAACTGAAGCTTTAGTGGAATATGCAAAGTTGCGAGGGTTCAGTATATCCAAGGAAGTTATTGCGTTTGTGCTCGCTAGATACCCGAGGGATCTTCGCAGCCTCGTTGCGCTACTGGATGGTCTGGATCGATATTCCATGGAGCTCAAAAGAGGCATCACGATTCCTCTGGTGAAATCGTTTTTCAATTTTAAGGATTAATTTAATGATCTTTGGGTCATGGATTGAGAGAATCAAACCCGGTAAGGTGAACTTATGAAGCTAGTGCTGTTTGATTTAGATAATACGTTGCTTGATGGCGACAGTGATTTTGAATGGGCTCAATTCCTCATCGAGAAAAAGATTCTTGACCGAGACAGTTACGAGAGTCGCAATGAAGAATTTTACCGTGCGTATCAAAGTGGGACCCTAGATATTATGGAGTTCCTTGACTTTCAGTTGCGACCTCTTAGTCAATATCCACGTCATCAATTAAACCGGTGGCATAAAGATTTTATGCAAGAGAAAATTCATCCTATGATTACAGATTCCGCACGTGAGTTGGTGCATCGCTTCCGAGGGGAGTTAATTGCGATCGTCACAGCGACGAACGCGTTTATCACTCAGCCTATTGCATACGAATTTGGCGTTAAACATCTAATTGCCACTGATCTTGAGGAGGAAAAAGGAGAGTTCACGGGTCGCGTCGCCGGTCTTCCTTCTTTTAAGGAAGGCAAAGTGACGAGGGTAGAGTCCTGGCTAAGTTCTATTGGTTTTTCTATGAATAGTTTTGAAGAAAGTTTATTCTTCAGCGATTCAATTAATGATATGCCGCTACTTGAGGCAGTTGATAAGGCCGTTGCAGTGAACCCAGATCAAAAATTATTGGCTCATGCAAAGTTGAAGAATTGGGAAGTGCTTCAATTACATGGAGAAGCTTAGGTCCAAATGATACAAATCAGCCAACGGTCAGCCTTGTTCAGTGTGGCTGTTTTGAGTGTTTTTATTTCCATAATATGTGTCGGATTTGGTAGCGTCTCTATTTCCATTGAAATGATGGTGAAGAGTATCCGCGAGACTGAGGGAGTTCACTGGACAGTGATTTCTCAGTTACGATTCCCAAGGGTCCTCGTCGCTTTCACCTCCGGCGCTTTGCTAGCGATGTCTGGTTGTTTACTTCAAACTTTGTTACGCAATCCCTTAGCAGATCCATACATATTCGGAATCTCCAGCGGAGCTTCGCTCGGAGTGCTTGGTGCCTTAGTGTTCGCGGTGCCGGCTTATTCTGTTGCACTTGGTTTTTTTGGCGCTAGCTTGGTCATAGTTTTGGTTGCCTTCATTGCACACAAAGGCGCCGACTGGAACCCTTATCGTTTAATTTTGACTGGGGTCATGGTGTCTGCTGGATTAAATGCGTTAATCAGTTTAATTCTAGTGCTATCCCCACCCGATATGATGAAAGGTATGATTTTTTGGATGATGGGAGACCTCACCTATGCAGAACCCCGAGTTTGGGCTGGCGGGCTCGTCATATTGATTATTTTATTTGGTGTTGTTTTTGGTCGAGCATTGGACGCCATGTCACTGGGGTCTGAGCGGGCGCTCGCGATTGGTGTCTCTGTGAAGCGACTTGAGTTTGCGGTCTATCTCTTGGCTTCATTCGCTGCGGTTGCCGTTGTTGTGGAGGGTGGGGCTATCGGTT
>QXZO01000224.1:0-7303 GCA_009886305.1 Betaproteobacteria bacterium | reverse complement strand
GCCGCATATCATCAGAATGACTGGTGTGTGGTGCCACCGATATCTAATCCCCATGTCTGCTTTTGCTGGAGGAGCTTTGGTTGTTGTTGCAGACACCATGGCACGTTCCCTATGGGCGCCTTTACAGTTGCCCGTTGGGGTGATGACGGCTTTGCTCGGTGTTCCCATTTTGATTTACTTACTTAATAAACGAAATGATGTTAGAAGCTAATAGTCTTGACGTTATTATTGATCGCAGGGTGCTTGTCGGCGACCTATCGTTCACCGTCGAGGTGGGACAAAATTGGGCAATTTTAGGTGCGAACGGTACAGGAAAATCCTCTTTACTGAGACTATTGTCGGGTGTGACTAAATCAGCAGGAGATGACGTGTATGTTGATGAAATTCCGATATCGTCTTTTTCGAAAACATCCGTAGCTAAAGAAGTTGGGCTCCTTCCTCAGTTTGAGGAACAAAATTACTGGGGATCGGTTCGGGATTACGTCGGACTGGCGCGTTTTGCCCATGCTCCTGGACTTTGGGGTCAATCAGAGGATGATCAGGTAATCATTAGAAGATCCCTAGAAAATTTTGAGATAGAGAATTTGTCGAATAGAGAATATCGAGGTTTATCTGGAGGAGAGCGGCAACGAGCACGTTTAGCGAGCCTGATGGCGCAAGACCCAAAAATATTCCTTTGGGATGAGCCTTTAGAAAATTTGGACTATTCCGGGCAGATGAAATTTTTATCTTGGATTTATGAAACTGTTAGAACTACAAATAAAGCATCTGTGATGGTGATACACGACATAAACCTGGTGAGTCGTTTCTTTACGCACACACTTATGGTTTTTCCGAATGGCACCTACCTCGCTGGAGTTTGTGATGAGATTATGACTCGTGAGAATTTAAGTGAGCTATATCAAACTAGTTTTAATCAGGTTATGTATGACGGCGCTAGACTATTTGTCCCAGGGTGGTAAAGGAGGTATGAGTTATAATCGTCACTTACGGGCAGGGACTAACATGTCGAGTCACGGTTTAATGGGGTAATGATAAAGCGTTTAATTGATAGACTGATGGGGCAGCCATCAGAGAAAATGAGTAGTCCCCTTCGTATTTCTTTTGATGAGCACAACATCGATGTTGATCACATTAGTCCATGTGCGTCGCGCACAATTGCGACCTTGCACCAAGAAGGACATGAGGCCTACGTTGTTGGGGGAGCGGTTCGTGATCTACTGCTGGGTTTCGTCCCGAAAGATTTTGATGTAGTCACTGACGCCACGCCTGAGGAGGTGAGGAGGATCTTTCGAAATTCACGAATCATAGGACGGCGTTTTCGGTTGGTGCATGTGTATTGTGGTCGAGATATGGTGGAGGTATCCACGTTCCGAGCTCCACACGAGGCTTCTAATTCGAAAGACCGCAAAGGACGCCTTCTGCGTGACAATACCTTCGGCTCAATTAATGAAGATGCGATTCGAAGAGACTTTACAGTGAATGCGCTTTTTTATGATCCGCGCTCTAAAGAAGTGCTAGATTTTTGCGGTGGATATGTAGATACACAAAAGAATTTACTTCGTATTATTGGAGCGCCAGTTCAGAGATATCGCGAAGATCCTGTGCGGATGTTACGGGCGATTAGACTGTCTGAAAAACTAAGTTTGACAATTGACTCTAAAACTAAGTCGCCCTTTAAAAAGCAGGCTGGACTACTAGATGGAGTCCCCACTGCACGTTTATATGATGAATTTATAAAGGTTGTAAAAAGTGGCTCATTGGCTTCGGCGGTAGAGCAAATTGTAGCTTTCGGATTTCATTCAGCCTTATTTAAAAAACTAGATGAGGTCAAGGCGCGATCCAAGGAAGGAGATTTTTTGCGGTTAGTCTATAAAAAGACCGATGAGCGGATTAACAGTGGAAAGTCTGTTTCACCAGCATTTCTATTTGCCGCAGTTTTTTGGCCTGAGGTGAATAAGAGATGGAAGTATGTGGAAAGTGATCCGAAGTATATGGGTGCGCTTGTTCGAGCCATTGATGAAGCCAGTATTGGCTTAAGTCAAACTTTTATTCCCAAAAGACTTATCGCTGACATTCGCGATATATGGTACCTGCAGGGCCGTCTCTTGAATCGAAGAGGTAAAAAGCCTACTCAGGTCTTGCGGCATACGAAATTTCGAGCAGGTTATGATTTTCTGGAGTTAAGAGGGATTGCTGGAGAGGTACCTGAGGAGCTCGTAGATTGGTGGACACGATTTCAGGATATTGAACCGGAAGATAGAGAATCATGGTTGGAAAAGAACACTAAGTTAGGAGGGGCTGAACCCAAAAAACGTGTTCGACGCCGGCCCAGAAAAAAAAGAAATATCGAGATCTCTCCAGATCAGTGAAGCCGAAGACATCATGGGAGACGGCTTATATCGGCCTTGGGTCAAACCTCAGTAATCCAAAACGTAACGTGCATGCTGCATTGAAAGGCATCAGTCAGTTGCGACACGTCGAGTTAACGGCGGCATCCTCCTTATATAAATCGGCTCCCGTTGGAGTTGTTGATCAACCGGAATTTATAAATGCTGTGTGTAAGGTATCCGTCTGCATGGGCCCCGAGACATTACTTCGTTGTTTGATGAATATTGAGAATCAGTTTGGACGGGTTCGGACCGTCCGTAATGGACCACGAATTATCGACTTGGATGTCTTGTTGTATGGAGAACTCAGATATACGTCCTCAGATGTTTATATTCCTCATCCGCGAATGTTTTCAAGAGCTTTTGTGTTGAAACCGCTAATAGAGATTGCACCTCAATTGTGTACCTCAAAAATTTTCAATCTAATGGCTACAAATGACGTCTTGAAGGATCCGTCGGTGACAAAGTTATAGGAAATATGGAATTATCATGGACGATTTTGGAGTAGACCACTATTTTCTGAACGAGGATATAATGCTCAGCAAATTCCTGATAAAAAAGTACATTAAGCTGGACCAGTTAGTTGCAAGCCAGGGTGCTTTAAAGCTGGGGGAGAGCTTAACTAGTAAAATCTCAGTGATGGAATGGTTAAAACGCAATAAATAATCAAAATAGGGAAATAGACTAGACGGTTAAGTGCCTCTGGTCGCAGTCAAAAACTGTGAAGGAGTAATAATGGCGAAAGTAACAACTTCCACGCTTGAAAAAATGCGTGCTGAGAAGGATCCGATTACGATGTTGACGTGTACCGATGCCAGCTTTGCTGGCATGCTCGACGCAGCCGAAATCGATATGTTCTTAATTGGAGATTCTCTCGGTATGGTCGTTCAAGGAGAAAATTCAACACTTGGCGTCACCATGGACGATATGGTGTACCACACCCGCTGCGTAGCAAAGGCGACAAATCGGGCCCTGATCGTTGGTGACTTGCCTTTTGGTAGCTATCAACGAAGTCCTGAGCAGGCTTTTGATAATGCAGTTGAGTTGATGGCTGCAGGAGCGCATATGGTCAAGCTCGAGGGAGGTGAGGTTATGGCCGATACCGTTAACTTCGTTGTAGAGCGTGGCATTCCGGTTTTTGGTCATATTGGTCTAACTCCGCAGTCAGTTCACGCTCTGGGCGGTTTTAAGATTCAAGGTAAGACAGAGGAAGCTATGGATGAACTAGTCGCGGCAGCAAAGGCATTAGAATCAGCGGGTGCGTCTGGATTAGTACTGGAGTTGGTGCCTAATGAAGTAGGTAAACGGGTGACTGAGGCTGTGAGCATTCCGGTGATTGGTATTGGCGCGGGACCATTTTGTTCCGGTCAAATTCTAAACTTGTACGATATGTTGGATATTTATCAAGGGCGCAAACCTAAGTTCGTTAAGAATTTCATGACCGGTGCTCCTTCAATACTGGACGCTGTCAAGGCTTATGTCTCCGAAGTAAAAATGGGAGCATTTCCGGCAGCTGAGCACTGTTTCTAAATACATAGACAAGACTTTACAGGTCGTGCGTGAAGGGGAGCCAGAGTAATGCAAGTGATTAGTACGATTTCCGAGCTTAGAGCCCGACTATCATCTGAGCCCCGAGTGTGTTGCGTGCCAACGATGGGAAATATCCATGATGGACATTTAAGTTTGGTACGTATTGGCAAAGAGCGCGCGCCGACGGTAGTGACAACTATTTTTGTAAACCGTCTTCAGTTTGGTCAAGGTGATGACTTTGAGCAATATCCTCGGACTTTTGAGGATGATTGCGCGAAGCTAGAGGCTTTAGGCAATGATATTGTTTTTTGCCCAAACGAAGAGGAAATGTATCCCGAGCCTCAAGTGTTTTTTATCGACCCACCGAAGGTTGCCAAGCGTTTAGAGGGGCGCTTCAGACCGGGACATTTTCGTGGGGTTTGTACGGTTGTTTCCAAGTTGTTTAACGCTGTTCAACCGCAATCCGCAGTTTTTGGAAAAAAAGACTATCAACAACTCGCTATTATTCGGGAATTAACAGAGCAACTCTGTCTACCTATCGATATTGTTTCAGCAGAGACAGTTCGAGCTGAGGACGGGTTAGCTCTATCCTCAAGAAACCGTTTTTTGTCAGAAGCCGAGCGTGAAGAGGCCCCAAGGATGAGGGATACGATGAGCAGCATTAAAGCTGCAATTCTGGACGGAGACCGAAAATACGTAGCAATGGAGTATGCGGCTGGAGCCCGCCTCGCACGATACGGGTGGAATGTTGATTACGTGGTGATTCGTGCCCAAAAGGGTTTACGCAGACCCACAGAGGATGAAACTAAGTTGGTCGTGCTGGGTGCGGCGACTTTGGGTTCGACTCGATTAATTGATAATTTAGAAATTAACGTCGATTAAACCAACCCGACCATGTCTGAAGCACCCTCAGTTATCGGTTTTTACAGTCCCACTGAAGATGAAGAAATTTGGAAAACGCGTATAGAACGCGATTTGCCAACTTTCCAATTTGAGCTTCTAGAGCAAGTCGAGGAAAAGCGGCTTGTTGAATATGCATTGGTTTGGAGCCCACCAAATGGACTTCTGAAGACTTTTGAAAACTTGAAAGCGATTTTCGTTTTGGGTGCTGGTGTTGATGCCTTACTGAGAGATCCTGATCTACCTAAAGTTCCTATTGTTCGTCTTGAAGATGCGGGTATGGCCCAACAAATGGCGCACTACGTAATTTATGGGGTCCTCCGTTTTCAGAGACGTTTTGAGGATTATGAGAATTTTCAGATGATCAAACAGTGGGAGCCTTTGGTTAATATCGAGCCGATAGAGCAGTTTCCGGTTGGCGTGATGGGTCTAGGAGCTATAGGTTCAGTGGTAGCAGAGCAGGTCTCAAAGTTAGGGTTTCCTGTTTTAGGTTGGAGTGCTTCGCCAAAAGAAATCGATGGTATTTGCACTTTTTATGGTGATGACGGATTAGCGAGTTTTCTTGCTAGAGCGCGTGTCGTAGTTGATTTACTTCCGCTAACAACAGCGACTGAAAAGCTGCTCAATAGGGATTTCTTGAGTCGTATGTCGGCAGATGCTTTTTTAATTAATATCGGACGTGGTGGTCATTTGATTGAAGATGACTTATTAGAGGCTTTAGAAAAAAAAGTGATCGCAGGAGCGATGTTGGATGTTTTTGAGCGCGAGCCTTTATCTGCAGAAAGTCTTTTATGGAGTCATCCTAAGGTTATCGTTACACCTCATGTGTCCGGCATCACAATGCCACAGGTCGCTCTTGATCAGATTATCAGTAATATCAAGCTTCTGGAATCTGACGGTATACCAATGGCATTAGTAGATCGAAAAAAAGGGTATTGAAGATCAGACATTATTAAGCTGGTTTTATTTGATAGTCAGCAAAGTCTTCACGCAGTTTGGTTTTTAAAATCTTTCCTGTAGCGGTATGGGGTATTTCATCAACAAATACAACGTCATCCGGAATGCACCACTTTGCGACTTTATCGACAAAAAACTCTAAAACTTTTTCTCGTGTTAGCGCGGAGTCTTGTTTTTTTACGACAATCAACAATGGACGCTCATCCCATTTGGGGTGGGGTATCGCTATTACAGCAGCTTCAATAATCTCTTGATGTGAGACCGCAGTATTTTCAATTTCAATAGAGCTGATCCACTCGCCCCCCGATTTGATGACATCTTTGGATCGGTCGGTAATTTGCATATATCCGTCGGGATCGATGGTAGCCACATCGCCGGTATCGAACCAGCCGAGTTTTTGCTTATCTTGGATTAGGAGTGGTTCTGTTTGTTGGAAGTAGTTGGTCAGTACGTTCGGACCTCTAACCAATAAATCACCAAATGTTTTTCCGTCCCAGGGAAGCTCGTTACCTCCATCGTCCACAATCTTCATTTCGACACCGTAGAGGACTTTCCCTTGCTTTCCTTTAAATGCTAATTGGGCATCTCGATCAAGCGCGACATGTTTTGGTTTGAATGTGTTGTAGGTACCGAGTGGGCTAAGCTCCGTCATTCCCCATGCATGATCCACTTCAACGTTATGGTTGATTTCGAATGATCGAATCATGGAGTCTGGACATGCTGAGCCGCCAATAACCACACGGTTGAGCTTGGGTAGTTTTAATTGATTTTCTGTCAAGTACGACTCAACGCCAGCCCAAATTGTGGGTACTCCAGCAGATAAGGTGACGGCTTCAGCTTCCATCAGTTGATATAAGCTTTGTCCATCCATAGCAGGGCCTGGGAATACTATTTTTGAACCTGTCATTGTGCATATGTAAGGCAAACCCCAGGCGTTTACATGGAACATTGGGACAATTGGCATCACCACATCTCGCGCTGATATGTTGAATGCATCCGGCAATGCGGCAGTATAAGTGTGAATCATTGTTGACCGGTGGGAATACAGTACGCCTTTAGGATTGCCTGTGGTGCCCGAGGTGTAACAAAGGGATGAAGCACTATGTTCATCAAGCGTGGGCCATTTGAATTCGTCAGACTGGTTAGAGATAAGCTCTTCATACGCGACCCAATTAGTCAAAGACGTACTGATATCAGTTTTGTCGGTGAGAATAATAATTTTTTCGACAGTTGGTAATTGTGTCGAGAGTTTTTCTATTAAGGGAATAAATGTTTCATCGATGAATAATAATTTATCCTCAGCATGATTAATGATGTAGGTTATCTGCTCTGGAAATAATCGAGGATTGATTGTATGGCTTATGGCTCCGACGCCAGCAATGCCAAAGTAAGCCTCATAGTGGCGGTGCGTGTTCCATGCGAGCGTCCCAAGCCGATCACCAGGCCTGACACCAAGCTCTAGGAGGGCATTTGCGAATTGTTGGGTTCTGAGGTGAGCCTCGCGGTAGGTATATCGATGAATGTCG
>QXZO01000223.1 GCA_009886305.1 Betaproteobacteria bacterium | reverse complement strand
TCCACTGAGTGAGTATAGCGAGCAAGATCAATATCCCTGAGACAATAAAAACGTGAGGTTTGTATGTCGATAGAGCTGTAATCCAAGGCGCCGAACTAATAAAACCAGCCAATACCGACCCCATGCCGAGCGTAACAAGCAATGCGGGTAGAGCGCAACACAAAAGAGTCCCAACAGATGTGAAAAGTGAAAGGGACGGCAGGATGGTTTGGCGCCACCCTAATACGCGCTCTTTATTCTCCATAACTAATGTCTCTTACGTCATAACCGGCGTCAGTTATCAATTGCAGCACGGTTTTATTATCCAGTGTCTGCCCCTCATTTAAGTGGATGGTTATGGTTTTTTCATCAAGATCGACATTAATTGACTCTACTGCCTCTTCCCTACCGAATGTTTTTTCTAGAGCGCGTGCGCAAAAATCACAGACTAAACCATTAACGCCTGCATAAATAGTTCCGCCTGGATGAGCAGCGTGCGCTGTGGTAGCTAGCGCAATTAAAATCGCGATTGTTGAGAGTAATTTATTCATAATATTAATCCTTTGTTTAGTATCTAAAAATATAGTTAAACAAGACTTTTCTGTGATTACTTACACCAAATTCTAGTAGGTGAACGTCTTTAAAAAGTCGAACTAAGGGTGTTATCGTTGTCTCGTCAGAGGCGTCTGGCATATGTTCGATTTGTAGCATTAACCAAGTGTGTAGGTCTCCATAGTCACCTTGGTAGGGTGCCCAGCCGATACGTGCAGATTGTTGAAAAAAATCATCAATGCCATCGATGTCGGTAAAGCGATTCTCATATGAGATGAAACGTCGCCGGTCCTCCCAGTCAACCGCAATCCCAGTGAACGCACTAGCACCGCTTTCGTTATCAAAAACACCCAAGTCGCTGTAAGCGACGCCAAGTCCTGATTTGAGATAGAAATTAGCTTGAGATTCAGTTCTATTCCAACGCTTTAGCAATTTGTTGATTTGAAACGCATGCAAATTCAGTTCCTTATCGGGCCAATATTCAAATTTATAACCAATAGACGTTTTAGCCGTTGGGGAGTAGTGCAGGTGAACACTATTCTTGACTGCATTATTCATAGTCATTAATGTCCATCCTCCTGGGTACGACACCGGTCTTGCTAAAACGCATGATGGTTGCATGAGCGTAAAACCAACGATGGCTAGTAGTAGCAATCGCATTCAAGTCTCCTATTTTTGATAAATTTTCGACTACTGCCTAGCGCCAGCAGTCGGCTATATAAAAATCAGGAAATACTTTTTGGAGGTCGTTCGAGAGGAGTTTGGCCGAAAAATGCTGGCGCATCAGCGAACCTGCCATAGCGCAACTTGACGGCATTTGTTGTTATAGCTGTGGGGGCCGGGCCAAAATCGAAGATGGGGACGTTAGTCATGCTATGGACGCACAAGCAGCTGCGATCGCATTTCTGACTGTCCAACTGTGTTGTTTCATGCGTCTCATGACAGGGCTTATCGTCAGTTAGACTGGACATACGGTGGTTCTGTGATGTTTCATTCACCAATATGTGTGCCTGCTCTTGCGTCTGATGTAAGCACGTTTCGTCGAACGCAAGGGCAAGAATGCCATTACCAGCAAATGAAATCATGCATATCAGAGTTAAGAGTTTTCTCATACGTCTATTTAATCAAAGATGAAACTAATTATCAATCTGACCATTTGCTCCCATATGAGTTCAATCAGAAAAATGGGTAGGCGGTGTTTACTCAATCCCGCCTACCCACAATTGCTTCAAAAGACTATTTGCTCGCGCTAAGCGTTGACTCCTCCGTGCACTCTTTTTCGATATCTAGTGTCATGTTGGTCTCTTGTAAGAATAGGTTAGGCGGGGTTACATTTTGACCTTTATCCTTACTCATGGATTGTGAAACTGATGTTTCGTCACAGGCTCCCAACAAAATACATCCAATTAAGGGTATAAGATATTTCATTATTGATCTCCTAGTTGTTTGTTGGATGCTGCGGCGTTGTCTGAAGATACTGCGGGTGATCGGATGAACCCGAGTGTATTGGAGACGCGTCTGGCTACAACGACGTAGAGCATGCGTTCTGTGGGATTTTGCGAATCGAACGGGAACTTGGTGACTAACGTCACACGGTCTCGATCTGCGTTAAAACCAGATTGAGCCTCATTTATGGGCACAACATCAGTTTCGATTACTTGATAGCGTTTTGATTCGCCGGTGTCGAATCTCAAATCTAAAATATCACCGATATTTAAAAAAAAACAAACTAATTTTTCCATAAGGCTTCCTTTCATTAAGCGTAAATAGCGTTTATGAGTAAATCTGCATCTCATGATTTGAGAAAATCACCCCACCCACCCTCCACAGATCTGTTCACTGGCATCGAGTTAAATTTCCAATGATCCTGCCGGTACGGCGCGGGCCATTACTACGTAACGCAATGGGCCACCTGGGACGATTGCGTCAAATGGGTAGCAAGTGATTAAGGTGATGCGGTCATCGCCAGCATCCTGTGCGACTTCTATGTGTGATTTGTGCACAACCTCAGTGGTAGTGACTTCATATGAATTCGCAATGCCTGCCTGATTTTGTAGCGTTATTTGATCTCCAATATTTAGATTTCTGAGAAAAGCGAAATGCGTATCTCGGTGTCCACTCAAGACAACGTTTCCAGGACGCCCGGGCTGGGCAGTACCGGGCATGTGTCCTGGACCGAAAGCGAGCGTTCTATCAGAAGTGCCGGAAAGCACAACCAGGTCCACGCTTCCTTTTTGAGCAGTCAAACGTGCAACTGGATAGGTGTCCGCGCCAGGCCAAGGTTGTATCGATTTTTCGTTTTCCATCGTGTCGTGCCATGCGCTTTGAATTAACTGTTGTGCCAACCAAGCTTTTGCATGGATATATCCGCCTTGAAAGAGATGCCATATCGAAAGCGACATGAGCGCGAAAAAAATTAGATGCCGAATGCGTGCGCTCATAACTGGCTCCCAGTCTTGGCATGCGGGTTTCTCATGAGAAATAGTGTGCCTAGTATTGAGAATAATATTGCAAGAATCAGGTGTATCGAGGAGGCAGTGGCGGTTTGTGGTAACGACCCCATGATCTTGGCCTGACTCCACCGATTCGGAAGATTCAATGGTATGAGTTGTCGATACATAAATTCGATCGTTCTGCTTGGCGTGACATCAACGGCGACAAGACTCGAGTATTTTGTTATGAGTGAATGCTCTAGTGCCAGGTCCAAAACCGCTTTTCGTACTTCTACCTCTGGCGCGCCCCCCCGTAAGGAGCCCATGTGTTCAGATATCTTGCGACGAGCCCAAATCTGTCCAATACCTTGCTCATTTGTCTGTTTTGCTAAATTGACGCTTTGGCGCCAACTCTGTCCCGAAAACATTCCTTCTATCTCAACCGATCCAGTAAAAGCTTTATCGGTTGCGGCGACGATAACCAAAGGCTCACCTCGATATAAATCCGGGATCACTGAAGGGCTGATATCCACTGTGAGATCTGTGGGCCATCTGATTGCAATATCGGTTATCACTGGATTTTCAAGACGATTAAAGAAATCCCCCATTTTGGTCGCAACTTCTGAAATATCCCCAATATAGGTGAAGCTTCCCCGTCCGTATTCTGCGATTTTTGTCATCAGATGACTATTTGGAACTGAGCCGATACCAATGGGAAATAATCTGTTTTTGCCGAGACGCCTTTTGATCATGGAAAAGATCTGGTCCTCGTTGCCAATACTGCCATCGGTGATAAATATGACTTGGCGAATCCTACCAATTTGGGCATCACCATTTAAAGCAATGCTCAGTGCTGGTGCGAGTTCTGTTCCGCCCTCGGCTACTAACGCATCGATATATTGACAGGCTAATTTTCGGTTTTCCGCAGAAGCGAGCCGCTCGTAACTGTAGAGTGCTTTTGATGTGTTATTGAATTGGATAATGTTAAATCGATCGTTTTTACTAAGGCGTTGGACTGCCATTTTGAGTGCACTTTTAGCTTGATCGAGAGATGCGCCACTCATTGAACCAGACGTGTCTACGACAAAGACAACGTCCCGAGGTAATTGAATGTCAACGGCACTTGGATCGGTGGGTGGAAATAAAGTAATCAGGGAGTAATATTTATCTCCCTTTTTTTCTGCGTACACCGCACTTCGTGGCATAGCATCTGGAGTTGAGTGCCAGGTTATTTCAAAGTCTCGATCTGCAGGTACGTAGTTCGATACGAGATTGACCTTATATTGTTGCTCGTTAATCTTGTTTTTCTGAATTGAGTGATTCGTGCTTTGAATTGATTGGATCGGAAAGCCAGCATCAAGTTTTATTGATAAATTAACCGGATTACGTTTTTGTTCCGACTCGTCGATTGTCAATGGCGAAATCCTTTGGGCGCCCTCGATTGTCGGACCGTGATGCACGTTTCCCGTCATATCCCCCTCAATATCATCAAGGCCGGGTATGTATCTTGGTCCAACAACGAGCGGAAACCTGAGGCTTACAACGCCTTCTCTATAGTCAAGAGTATTTTGGTACTCAATCTCTACTGTTATTGATTCACCAGGGGCGATATTGGTGAGACTTGTCGTAAATATGTTTGGCCGCTCTTGTTCTATAAGTGTCGCTCGTTTACCGCTTCGAGCAGCCTCTTGAAATTGTTTTTTCGCTTCCTTTCGCTCCTTAATTTGTCCTTCGATAATACGTTCGCCGACCCGCATTCGTAGATGGTCAACCGCAGCATTTTCAGGAAGTGGAAAAACGTAGATACCTTCTACCCAGTCGTTAGAATTATTTTGGAATTTTTGACTGACCTTCGTTCGAGTGAGTATTCCCGAGACGTTTATCTTGACGTCAGTTGCTAGAAGGGGGGTTGGCATATACTGACCCGTTTGGGCGTTCTTCACCAGTAAGCTACCGCTTTTTGCGCTAGTTATCGCTTCCACGCCATTCGCTATCGCAGAAGACGATAGAAAGGCTAGCACAAGAATTGTTAAAGATAAAAACGTAGCTACTGTAATGCCTGCGGCAATAGAGGCTAGTAAACCTTTTAAGCCATCTTTTAATATTTGATTTTTCGGCGACTGGGTTTCAAACCCGCTGCCGGTTAGGGGGGATTGCATAAGAGAGCTCCTCATTTGGTTTAAAAACACAAGATCAACATTGCTGAAAGCTATTTAAACGATGAGGTGTGAATAATGAGGGGTTGGTATTAAGGTGATTTAATGTCAATCGTGGCAATTTTGTGGCTTTGATGGTCAATCGATGAAATGAGGTGCACTTGGCGTTATAGTCTTGGTAATCGAATTTGGATCTTATAAGAGGAGAATTTTGATGCGTATTGCATTGGTCGAAGACGATGTGAGCCTTGCTCAAAACTACAGTGATCTTTTTGCCAAGGCCGATTGGGGTGTTTCCCATTATCTTGATCGTGTATCTGCATTGGAGGGAATAGAGGAGTCCTCGCCAGATTTAGCGATCATCGATGTAGGGCTAGGTCCTGAAGATGAAGGTGGATTCCAGTTGTGTCGTCAATTACGGTCGAACCCCATAACGGAACGTCTACCGATCATTCTTATGACCGCTCGGGGAGAGCAGGACGATAAAATTTATGGCTTAAATTTGGGGGCAGACGAATATTGCACCAAAGATCATTCGACCGATTACCTTATTGCTGTGATCAATAGTTTGATCCGACGCATTGAAATGGATCGTCAACCGCTTAGCGTGGACCGGAGTAAGAAAACCATAGGATCTTTAGAGGTTTATCCTGATGAGGCTCGAGCCTCATGGAAGGGACAGCTTGTGGACATCACCCCCGGAGAGTACTGGATCATCGAGCGCCTCGTGGAGTTGCCCGGAGCTATTAAGGCGCATCATCAGTTAATGATTAATGATGTTGAAGTTAGTCGAAATACCGTCACCTCGAATATTAAGAGAATACGTAAGAAGTTTAAGGCAATGGACGACAGTTTTAGCGCGATTGAGACAGATTTCGGTCGCGGATATCGTTGGCAAAAAGATAAATGACCGATCTCGCTTTATTGAGCCATGCGTCTTAAGACGAAATTTTATCTTGTACTCTCGGTCTTGGCGTTGGTGCCAATGCTGTCCGTTTACTACGCACAAGCGCTGATGGAACAAATGCTTGATACCCAAGAGGATGGTGTATTAAATACAGCACGCGCACTTAGCATTGCGCTCAGTGATAGACCGTCTATCTTTACGAGTGACGTTGTGACACCGTTTGCCCCAGATGTGGTCAGTCATATTGAAATCGGTCCGCTCGCGGGTCGTCCCGAAATTGATGGGAATATTGATGATTGGGAAGAGTACATGGTGCAATCCGTGCCCCTTCAATATGGATTTGGAAGTCCATCTGATCGTGCTGTTTCTGCTCGATATCGTGTTGGCTCTTTTGAAAAAGCGATTTATCTTGCCATCGAGGTTGAGGCTCGATCTTCTTATAAACGTTTTCCCGAGCAAGAAATTGGTGAGTTCGAACAGAACTTGTCTGACGAAGCGGTTGATCAGATTTTATTGTCAACGGTTGATGCAGATGGGCAGTTTCGCCAGTTTCAGATAAAACCGCATAATTCGGGTCAATTGTCAGCTTACGTGCTGGATGAGAGTGGATTGTTACTTAGAGATGAAGCAGGAAACGTCGTTCGTGAGTGGGATATTCGCGGAGAAGTTCGTGCTAGAACGGGTGGGTACGATCTGGAGATCAAGATGTATCGATCGACTGTGGGGCCGGCGCTTGGGCTGGGTGTGATGAACGTAGCAGGGATGCTTGGCCAACCAAAAGTCGAAGTCATTCGAAGCTGTGAGAGCTTAACTGATCCTTTAAGGCTTGGGTCAGTATTCGCGCCATCTCCCGAGGTTCAAAAAGTAATTAAACAATTAGCTCGTTCGGACTCGCGAATATGGGTCGTGGATACCCAACGACGTATCATTGCCCATGCTGAAAATTTAAAATCGACTGATTTAAGAATCAACAGTGAAGTTTCATCTAACGTCAGCCAATCGAGTGACAATTTGATTCAGATGTTCGTGTCGGTGACGGCGCCGATAGTGAGACCAATCCTAAACCTTTGGATTGATTCGGGGACTTTTGAGTTCCCTGATCCAGGTGTCATTTGGAAGCTTGAAGAACCTGAGGTTGATATCGCCTTGAGTGGTCAGGAGATCGCTAAATTATTTAGGGAGCCTAGTGGAGCGGGTGGAGGAGTGATTAGCGCCGCTCATCCGGTGGAGGTTGGAAAAACAGTGGTTGGCGCTGTATTTGTTCAAGAGACAACTAATAAAGTGGTAGAGATGCGTTATCAAACTTTGGAGTTGTTGATCGCTTTTATTTTAGTCATTCTGTTGGGCTATGTGATTTTGCATTTGTTAGTTGTTGGGAATGCAGTGAAGCGTCTTGGAGATTTAGCGCGTCAAACAGAAAATGCGTTTGATGTAGATGGAAAAGTCGTTGGGCGAATTAAGCCTCAGGTGTCACGAGACGAGATTGGAATGCTCTCTAGGAGTTTATCGAATATCAGTATTAGATTAAAAAACTATACTCAGTATCTTGAGAATTTATCAAGACGGTTATCGCATGAGCTAAATACTCCGATTGCCGTTGTGCGCTCATCCTTGGAACTCCTGAGCAAAACGGATAGTAAGGAACAAGGTCAGGTCTATATGGAGCGGGCCGCGGGAGGTATTCGGAGATTAGATAACCTAGTTAAGCGTATGAGCGAGGCGTCAGCGTTGGAGGCATCTCTGACCTCAGAGGAGCTTGAAGAAATCGATCTTTGTGAGCTGGTTACAGTGAGTGTTGAGGAGTATCAAGGTGCCTATGCGAGTCATGAATTTAAGGTGGTCTTTGCCGAGTCTCCCTTGAGGGTAAAAGGATCTCCAGAAGCATTTCGACAAATGCTGGATAAACTCATTGAGAACGCTAACGAGTTCTCGAAACCAGGATCGTCTATTGATATAGCGTTGTCTTTGGTTGGCTCTGAAGTATTGCTACAGGTTACAAACCAAGGTCCTATTATCCCAGTGGAGCATCAAGCTCAAATTTTTGAGTCTATGGTCTCAGACCGAAAACACACAACGCAAGCCTCTGAGCAAGGTCATCTCGGGTTGGGACTCTACATCGTCCGTCTTGTAGCGAAATTCCATGGAGGAAAGGTATCCGTTCGTAATCGCCCGAATCAAGATGGCGTGACGTTTGAGGTAACGGTTCCGCACAAAGTTTGAGGGGTTTGATGTGTCAATTAACTTGCTGACTTTTTTAATCTATAAACGACTAAGTCCGGACGTACTTTGTGTCTAATATTTATGATTATCGAAGGTGAAAAAGGTGAGAACCTCAGAGCAGTCCGTGCCTTTGGAGAAGCTAGCCACTATATGCTGACTACTAGACTGTCTGAGGTCCCCTAGGAAGGAGGAGAACTCAGAATAGCGTCTTACTATGGTAAGAATGCGGCGAAAAGGTGGCAATAGTGTGACGTTTGATCTACAAGTTTTTTTCGCAATTGCCATAAGCTGGCCACTAGATTTTCACTTCTTTTAATTATTCTTTGAGTGCTGTCAGAAATGATGCAACTTGATATCAATGATTAATTAGGAGAAAACATAATGAGAAGAATTATCCCCTGGGCGACTGCAGCCGCTTTACTAGGATTGTTTGTCACCGTCTATTTAATGGCCAGCACGAGTGCGGAAGAGATTAAAGCCTTACCAACCGAGAAAGTCGATCCCTTGGTGGTGTTGAGCTCCGACGATAAAGCTGGTGATTTGCTTGAAAATGATCCACTTCATTATCAGTTAGCGCTACTGGATCAAAGTTCTGGAGTACAAGTTAATACATCCAGTAAGGGTGGCAAAATGATTAAGGCCAAATATGAGAACAGCGGACCAAAACATTCTGCGTTGTCAGTAGATAAGTCTGCTTTCGAGAGATCCCCAAAAGAGATAGTTGAAGAGGTTTGGGATCGATGGCTTAATCTCGATGAGGGTTATTTAAATCGCCATACTCATTGGCATAAGCCAGATCGAGGTGATATTACTTTTGATAACTTCACCAATTCACTGCATTTTTTTCCAGCGGATAAGAAATTTTCTGAGGTGACGGCCGTTTGTAAGAAACGTTCCAACTACAACGAGTTGCTTCTTTACACAGATGGACAGAAGTGGTTTGATTTGAACCAAGAGCGATCGAGTACCTATTCTGTAACGTTATGGGAGTGGTATAACACCGTTGCTATCAAATCTGGTCGGGAAACATTCATTGAGCACAGAACGCCTAAAGTACATCGCTGGAACGCTCCGGTAAATTCATCTTTGGCTAATGAAATATTGATGTCGGGTGAGTTTGAAGTATACGTAGAAGGAAATCAGTCTCGGTCAGATGGCGTCATGATGAATAAGGCAGAAAAAAAGAGGAACCAGGTGTTTCCGAATCTTAATCTACGGACGACTGTAAAGATCCAGAATATAGAGGAAGTTCGAGATTGCTTCGGTACTCAAGACCAATTCGTTGAGGAGCAAATAAAAACTGTGACACTAAACGCTGACGTGCTGGGTTTAATGGCCTATTTTGAGAATAAAAGTCAGGTATACCGGTAATTTGCTTTAGTTAAGAGGATTGCATGCAAAAAAGGTGCTTCAACAGCGCCTTTTTTGGTAATGTAGGAGATAAAAACTGTCCTTCAATATCAAAAATGTAATTTGTGAGACTATTCAAAACTGCTACGGAGGCTATCACGATGATTAGTAGCAAGAAACGACAGTTTTTACATCAACTCGCCGGGCTTATTTTTTTTCCCTTCGTAAATTCCGCTCAGGCTGGGATTACGCCGCCACAAAGTTTAGGTCCCTTCTACCCATCTCGATTGCCATTGGATAGTGATTCAGATCTCACATTTGTAGAAGGAGAAAAGGATAGCGCAGCTGGCCAAATTACAAATTTATATGGTCAAGTACTTAATGCTAATGGGAGTCCTGTACCTAATGCGAAGATTGAAATTTGGCAATGTGATGCTTATGGGGCGTATCATCATCCCAGGGATGGCGGCGGAATCGATCCATATTTCCAAGGGTATGGAAAGACAAACACGGATGATGAGGGTCGATACCGTTTCAAAACGATTAAACCAGTCGCTTATCCGGGACGAGCGCCGCACATTCATCTTCGAATCTTGACGAGTTCTGAAGAACTGGTTACTCAAATTTATGTTCAAGGCAATCCTGAAAACGAAAAAGATTTTCTTTTGAATGCTATAGCGGATAAAAGGGCCAGACGATCTCTCGTCATACCTTTTGAGAGGGATGTCTCCGGAGGCAATACTGAGTTTGTCGCTGTTTTTAACCCTGTGATAGGTTGAAACGAATAGGGCATTCTGCACTAAGGCTGACTATTCACGCTTCGAGTATGGGTGGGTTGTGTGGTCGTGTTCTGTTCTGTTGGGTTCGTGTAGTGAGTTCAGCAGCTATGGACAGTACCCTTTTTATTAATAGTAACCAGATAGCATTTAAGTGAAAGCTTGGTGATCAAGGGCGGTATTTGTGAACAAAAATACGAGATTAGGTGTGGATCATAAAATGTTGAATGCGATGGCATTGACCGGTGTTATTGGGTGGGTGTTGCTGGTAGTCCCTGACCTACATTTTTTATACAAGCATTTGATACCTGCGCTTGGGTCTGCTAAATACCTCGCTTTTTTAATTATGGGCATAGCGATGTTCCTTTGTTTACCGATATTACTCATTCGGAAAATCTTTAATAGATTGATCCCAGCTAGCTGCGAGAGCCTAATCGAACGGCTAATGATGGGACTAGCATGCGTTTTGTCTATTTTGCTCTCTCGCAGTTTTATGTAGAGCGCCTGCGGAATGAGGAGGACGCAAGAAGCTATAAGATCGCATTAAGTCAGATGGGGAAAGATTTATTTGATAATGCTTTTCCTGCGCATCTAGAGTACTTAAGAAAGCCTTTTAGCAGTATGCCCCACACCGAAATATCGAAAACGATCCGAATGCTCAAATCAATTGAATTAGAATTTACAAAAGCAAAGAAACGGGACGGTAAAGATGCTTAAGATGCGAAAATCAGGCGAGCGAGGATATGCGGATCATGGTTGGTTGAAGAGCTTTCATTCATTTTCATTCGCTAATTACTACAACCCAGACTTTATGGGCTGGGGAAATCTACGGGTAATTAATGAAGACCGTATTGAGCCAGATGGTGGCTTCGGGGAGCATGCTCACCGTGATATGGAAATTATTAGCTACGTTTTGTCTGGTGAGTTAGCGCATCGAGATAGCATGGGAAATATCGAAAGTATTCCTCCGGGCGACGTTCAGCGAATGAGTGCTGGTACCGGAGTGGTCCACAGCGAATTTAACCACGCTCAAGCGAAGCAAACTCACTTTCTCCAAATTTGGATCGAACCAAACATCAAGGGGATTCGTCCTGCGTATGAGCAAAAGAATTTTACGTCGCTGGATAAGGACGGAACGTTAAAGTTAATAGTCTCTTCGGATGGTACCGCTGGATCAATCGAAGTTAATGCGGATGTAAATGTGTATTCAGGAATTTTTGATGGTGATCAAAACTACTCGTTAGACACTGATCGGAAACGGAAGGTATATGTTCACGCGATCAGAGGTACTATAAGCGTGAATGGGGTGATCTTGCACGGTGGCGATGCGTTGATGATGGCGGAGGAAAATCACGTCACGGTATCTCACGGAAACAACGC
>QXZO01000222.1 GCA_009886305.1 Betaproteobacteria bacterium | reverse complement strand
CGCAACAATGTTGTTGTTAGCCGTCGCGCGGTAATGGAGAGTGCTAACTCTGCTGAGCGTGATGAGCTTCTTGCTAACTTAGAAGAAGGCAGCTCATTGAA
Source organism: Betaproteobacteria bacterium (assembly GCA_009886305.1). Lineage (GTDB taxonomy): Bacteria > Pseudomonadota > Gammaproteobacteria > Burkholderiales > Eutrophovitaceae > Eutrophovita. Next base: position 4,797 of record QXZO01000222.1, on the reverse strand, counting down.
GGGCGTTATTAAGAACCTTACTGATTATGGTGCCTTTGTTGACCTTGGCGGTATCGATGGGCTTCTGCACATTACTGATATGTCTTGGAAACGAATCAAGCATCCGTCTGAGATGATTAATGTTGGTGATGAAATTGACGTTAAAGTACTCAAGTTTGATCGCGAGCGTAATCGTGTGTCTCTTGGTATGAAGCAAATGGGCGAAGATCCTTGGGGTGATATCAAAGGACGATATCCTGAAGGCGCAAGAGTAAAAGCCAAGATCACCAATTTGACTGATTACGGTTGTTTTGCCGAGCTTGAAGATGGTGTTGAAGGTTTGGTCCACGTTTCAGAAATGGATTGGACTAACAAGAATGTTCACCCATCGAAGATTGTTGATTTAGGCCAAGAAGTTGAAGTCATGATTCTTGATATTGATGAAGAACGACGACGCATCTCTCTGGGTATTAAGCAGTGCTTCACTAATCCATGGGATGACTTTGCGTCAACCATGACTAAAGGTGATAAAATTTCCGGTAATATCAAATCAATCACTGACTTTGGAATCTTTATTGGTCTAGATGGCGGCATTGATGGACTCGTTCACCTGTCTGATATCTCTTGGAATGAAACTGGCGAAGAAGCTGTTCGCAATTTCAAGAAAGGTGAAGAAGTTGAAACTGTTGTTCTTAGTATTGACGCTGAAAGAGAACGTATTTCTCTAGGTATCAAACAGCTTTCTGACGATCCGTTTAATAATTATGTAGATCAGAATGACAAGGGAGCAATTGTTACTGGCTCAGTGAAAGAAGTAGATGCGAAAGGTGCGATCATTACTTTGGCTGAAGGTGTTGAGGCTAATCTCAAGGGCTCAGAGTTATCTCGAGAGAAAATCGAAGATGCTCGCCATGAATTGGTTGTTGGTGCTGAGGTCGAAGCTAAGATTATCAATGTCGACCGAAAGACTCGCGTCATTAACTTGTCGGTGAAAGCGAAAGATGTTTCCGAAGAGAAGGCCGCGGTTAAGGCTCATCGAGACACCGAGGCTGACACTACTGGATCTAAACCAACCACTATTGGTGACTTAATCAAGGCTCAAATGGATAAGTAGGTTTGTCCATTAGGTGAAAAAGGGTGGCTCAGCCACCCTTTTTTTTGTTTAAACGTTAAAACATTCATCTTTTACTTGAATAATTCTAAAACCGTAATAAAATCAAGAACTAAACTAATAAAACCTTGTGCAGTAAAGCGAATGACCAAATCGGAATTAATCGAAAAAATATCGTCTAGCCAAGACCAGCTTCCCCCGCGAGACGTGGAGCAAGCCGTAAGAATGATTCTTGAGCGCATGGCGCTAACGTTGTCAAATAACCAGCGGGTTGAAATAAGAGGTTTCGGGAGCTTTTCGTTGCATTATCGTGCGGCCAGAATAGGGCGCAACCCCAAGACTGGAGATGCGGTGGACTTGCGAGGCAAGTACGTTCCTTATTTCAAGCCGGGAAAAGAGTTACGAACTCGTGTGGATAACGGCATCTAGTCAATTAACCAAAAAGGGACTTTAAGGCGGCAAGAGATTCTTCACCCTTCGCTTGGTTCTGAGCAGCATCCGTCTCTGTATTACCACCAATCTTAATCAAATCATCCTCTGGTAGTTCATCAACAAAACGACTTGGCGTCGTTGCAGATGTTTCTCCAAATTGCGTACGCTGACGAGCACTCGTCATGGTTAGGGTGCGTTGAGCCCGCGTAATACCGACATAGGCTAAGCGTCGTTCTTCCTCTATCTGGCCGCCTTCAACGCTATTTCGATGGGGCAATATATCTTCTTCCATACCAATCATAAATACGTGCAAGAACTCTAGTCCTTTGGCTGCGTGGAGGGTCAAAAGTTGGACTTTGTCATCTGCTGATTCTTCCTCCTCTCTATCTAGGATGTCGCGAAGTATGAGTTTTGCTATGGCATTTTCGATGGCGCTATCACCATCAATATCCGATGTATCGGTTTGATCATTTTTCAGAACTTGAGTTAACTGGGCTAGTAAAAAGTTAACATTATCCCAGCGCTTTTGGGCAACATGATCACTGCTAGCATTTTGATGTAACCAACCTAAATAATCAGCATCACTCAGCATTTCGTTGATCGCTGCAATGGAATTCCCCTCATACACATTTTTACGAGCTTGCTCAATCCAGCGCTTGAAATCTTTTAGTCTCTGTAAATTATTGGTGGGCATCGAGGCACTAAGGCCAACCTCATCAATTGTGTCATAAAGTGAAAGCCCTCTTTTGTTTGCATATCCTCCAAGCTTCTCTAGAGTGGTAGGGCCGATTTGACGGCGTGGCGTATTAATTATTCTTAGTAAGGCGTTGTCATCGTCCGGATTAACAAGTAACCGAAGGTAAGCCATAACATCTTTGATTTCAGTTTTTGCATAGAATGATTGTCCGCCGGTGATTTCATAGGGGATATTCTGTGCTTGAAGCTTGATTTCAACCAGTTTTGCTTGATAGTTACCTCGATATAAAATAGCAAAGTTACTGTACTTACATCGACGTTTTAAGCGCATATCAATGATCTCGTTGACTACACGCTCACATTCGCTATCTTCATTTTCACTGCTAATAAAGCGTAGGGGATCCCCTGGCCCGAGTTCACTCCAAAGAACTTTGTTGATGAGATGTGGATTGTTGTCGATCAAAGTATTAGCGGCTCGCAGGATTCGCCCAGTGGAGCGATAGTTTTGTTCTAGTTTAATAACTTCTAAATCAGGAAAGTCTTCTTGCAATTGCATCAAATTTTCAGGGCGCGCGCCACGCCATGCGTAGATGGACTGATCATCATCGCCGACAACGGTTAAGGCTTGTTTTTCATTGACCAGTGTCTTAATTAATTCATATTGCGCAAGGTTTGTATCTTGATATTCATCTACCAGTAAGTAGCGAATTTTTCGCTGCCATTTGTTTAGTACTTCTGGGAAGTGTCTGAACAGCATGACGGGTATCATAATTAAGTCGTCGAAATCAACGGCATTATAGGCCTTAAGTGCTCGTTGATAGCGTTCGTAAAGCATTGCAATGCCTTGCTCTCCCGTGCTGTTGGCAGCATTTACTGCTTGTCCTGGTTCCAGAAGAGAATTCTTCCAATTGGAGATAGTATTTTGAATTGTATCAATTAGTTTATCGTCTAGCTCGCTATGACGGACCATCAGTTCTTTAAGTAGATTTCGACAATCCTCCTGATCTAAAATCGAAAATCCAGGTTTAAAGCCCAGGGTTTTAATTTCTGTGCGAATAATATTTAAGCCAAGATTGTGAAACGTCGAAACGGTTAAGCCTTTTGCTTTATCTTTGGCAATGAAGCCGTTTACACGGGCTTTCATTTCCCTAGCAGCTTTGTTAGTGAACGTAACTGCAGCTATGCTATAGGCGGGAATTTCACATTGCTCTACAAGGTAGGCTATTTTTTGCGTAATAACGCTAGTTTTCCCGCTACCGGCGCCGGCTAATACCAGTAATGGGCCATCAATATATTTGAGCGCAGCCTGTTGCTGTGTGTTGAGAGTTGTCGCCATTAAACGTTACGCCATCTCAGCAATGGCATTACGTTTTTCATTGAGTTGATTCAGGGAGCTCTCGATATCAGAAAGCTTTTGACGTTCTTTACTTACAACTTCAGCGGGCGCTTTACCTACAAACTTTTCGTTGCTGAGTTTTCCTGAGAGTTTCTTGGCATTTAAGGATAATTTTTCAATTTCTCTATCAAGACGACTTAATTCTGCCGCGACATCAATCAGCCCCGCCATAGGCACTAATATCTCTAGCTCCCCAGCAAGTGCGGTTGCACTGAGCGGTGCTTTTTCAGTGTCATCGAGCCATGTTATGGATTCCAAACTAGCAAGTTTGCTAAGAAATTGGCGGTTTTCATTCATTCGTCGTAAGTCATTTTGGTCACCTCGAGCGAAAAACACATTGAGTGAGGTCGCCGGCGAGATATTCATCTCTCCACGGATATTCCTGACACCTTCAATGACAGTTTTTAACCATTCAATATCTTTAATAGCGTCTTGATCAATTAGCCCACTATCGGAAACAGGGTATGGTTGGAGCATTATGGTGCTCTCTGAATCAACCTCAATGCCTGCTAATGGAGCGACATTTTGCCAAATTTCTTCTGTAATGAAAGGCATTAGAGGATGTGCTAATCGAAGAGTCGCCTCCAAAACTCTGACTAAGGTACGTCGAGTGCCTAATTTAAGCGCTTCATCGCCCTTTTCATCCCAAAGGACAGGTTTCGACAGCTCCAAGTACCAGTCGCAGTATTCATTCCAAACAAAGTCATAAAGCGCCTGAGTTGCAAGGTCAAAGCGGTAACTATTAATCGCCGATGTTACGTCTAATTCAGCTTGTTGAAGGCGAGAAACAATCCAGCGATCAGCTAAACTAAGTGTATAGCTGTTATTGTTTTGACCGCAATCATGACCTTCTGCGTTCATCAGGACATATCGTGATGCATTCCAGATCTTATTGCAGAAGTTACGATAGCCCTCAAGCCGTTTCATGTCCCAGTTTATGTCTCGGCCGGTTGATGTTAGAGCACATAATGTAAAGCGAAGAGCGTCTGAACCATTAGCTTCAATTCCATCAGGGAATTGTTTTCGTGTTCGGCTGGCAATTTTGTCTGCTTGTTTGGGTTGCATCATATTGTCAGTGCGTTTGGCAACCAGATCTTCAAGGCTAATACCATCAATCATATCTAGAGGGTCTAAAACATTTCCTTTAGATTTTGACATTTTTTGACCTTGTTCATCACGAATA
>QXZO01000221.1 GCA_009886305.1 Betaproteobacteria bacterium | reverse complement strand
TGTGTATAAGAGACAGCTGGAGTATCGCTAGATTTGGAACGAGCATTATCACCCATATTCATTGAGACGCCAGAATACGGAACTCGAGCTACATCCTTGCTATTGATTAATGAGGCCGCTTCAGAAATACAATTTTCAGAAGCGACGTTCGATGCTAAAGGGACTGAGCTGTCAAATCAGACCTATATTGTTTGATAAACATACGGATCTAAGCGAGGCTCAACAAGAGACACCATTACCGTTTTGGAAGATACTTAAGCGGATCTACGGGTTTACCTTTTTGCCTCACCTCAAAATGTAAGATGCTACTTTGATTATCGCCCCCGACGATTGCTATTTGCTGCCCCTGCGCTATAAACTGCCCCTCACTTGATAACAGTTGGCTGTTATGAGCATAGACACTCAAAAAATCCTCATTATGTTTGATAATTAATAATTTTCCATATCCGCGCAACCCACTACCGCTGTATACAACTTTTCCCGGCGCAGCAGCAAAAACAGCCGCCTCTTGTTTCACCTCAATTCCGACTCCCTTTCCACGCTCACTGACACGCTCCATATATCGATATTTAAGAGCACCGCTAACGGGCCAGCGCCAAGTACTTAGAGAAGAAGAAGATAGAGAGGGAGGTTCCTCCGAGCGAACATTAGGCTTAGGCTCCACTCTAACTTCCACTGAATTTCTTGGTATTTTAAGGACTTGCCCTACGCTAATCACATTGGTGTTATCTATCCCGTTAAAACGAGCAAGTTCTTTGTAGTCAACACCGAACTGAATAGAGATACTGTAGAGGGTATCACCTGGCTTCACCTGATATTGATCGCCCTTCTTGGCTTCACTGGAGATCTTAGCTTTCTTTGAAGAGATTTGAGGGTTGGAGACTCGTTTTTTTTCCTGTTTAGCAGCATCCGTAGATAAGTCGGGCGCGGGTGAATAATCTTTAATAGGGGCTGAACTTTTCGTCGTTCCACAACCTCCAGTAGTTAACACTAAGGTAGATATAATTAAAAAATTGGATATATTTAAATTCGATCGCTGTCGCATGACCTTTACTTTACAACAACACCACTCAAGAATGGTACAAAACTTACTTCTTCATGCTGAATCAACTTATACCCGGTCTCTAGCTTTATCACTTCCGTCAGGAACTGCTTTTCTTTTCCGAGCGGAATGATCAATCGGCCATTTTTAGATAACAAGTTGATTAAATATTCCGGGAGTTCTACAGCACCCGCTGCAACAATAATCGCATCTAGAGGAAATAGAGACTCTAAGCCACTTGAACCGTCCGCATGCTTCACTTGTACGTTATGACATTTTAGCTTGCGCAACTTCACTCGAGCGCGACCAAGTAAGGAGCTAATTCTCTCTATAGAGTAAACCTCTTGGGCTATCATAGACAAAACAGCTGCTTGATACCCACATCCAGTTCCAATTTCGAGGATCCGTTTAATCGGTGATTGAGTTCTAGCAAGCTCGCAAGAGCGAGCCACAGTAAGCGGCCTAGAAATCGTTTGACCTGACCCTATCGGCAACGAAACGTCGTCATAAGCCCTACTAGCCAAGGCCTCTTCCACAAAAAAATGTCGCGGTATAGCATTCATCGCCTGAAGAACAACCTCGTCAGAAACACCGTTCTCACGCAAGCGATCCACCATCCGCCCTCGGGTACGCTCAGAAGTCATACCTATTCCAACTTTATTGTCACCCAAAGGACTCACGATCGACTCAAGACCTGTAAGCAGAATTATTAAAGACTAAGAAATTCAATCTGATTACCGCTTGCAGTATCAGTTAAGTCAACCTGAAGGGGGGTAATCGAAGCACAATTATTCACAACGGCTCCAAAGTCCGTGCCCCCGCTGGCATCTTTAACATCACCCGCAGCCCCTATCCAATAAACGGTTTGCCCTCGTGGGTTTTTGGTTTCCACAACACCATGTGCTTTGTTTCGTGTTCCTAATCGGGTAATTTGCACGCCACCTAGATCGTTAATGTCGACATCAGGGACATTGATATTCAACAAAAATTTTCCGTTAAACTTCCCCATTTTAAATTTTGCAACAACTTCTGCCGCGACAGATGCTGCGGTGGAGAAATGCGCCCCATATTTACTTGCTAGCGAAATCGCCAACGCTGGCACATCCAACATAAAACCCTCCATTGCAGCAGCAACTGTGCCACTGTAAATCGTATCCTCTCCCATATTCGCACCATTATTGATGCCTGAGACGACAATATCTGGAGCCTCACTTAACAAGCCAGTGATTGCCAAGTGAACACAGTCCGCCGGAGTCCCATTCACAGAGTAAATATTTTCTTCATGCCGGTTAACAACGAGAGGCCTATCTAGCGTTAAGGAGTTACTGGCTCCGCTATAATCTTTATTGGGAGCCACCACGGTAACGTCACCAATCTCCGACATCGCATCCGCAAGAGCTCTTAGTCCTGGAGCGAAAAAACCATCGTCATTACTGATTAGTATTTTCATATCAGAGGAACCACTAGTTTTCTTATCATGAGCAACAGCCACCGCGGCGAGATCTAACGTTTATCATTGGTCGGGACGGTGAGATTCGAACTCACGACCCCCTGCACCCCATGCAGGTACGCTACCAGGCTGCGCTACGCCCCGATGATTATGTTTACAATCCGCAAATTATATCAGACCAACCGCTACTCACCTCTAAGAATAGCCAGAACTTCCCGCAACTCCTTGGATCTATTTGCGTTGTAAGCATCGGCCGTGGTGATTTTCCCTTCCACTGGCTTTTCAGTGAGTCTTGAACGTGCGCCGTTAATAGTGAACCCATCATCCCGAAGCAGCTCCCGTATCCTTAGAACGAGCAAAACATCTTTCTTCTGGTAATAACGGCGCTTTGAACGTCGGTCTATGGTTTGGAGCTCGGGGAATTCTTGTTCCCAATATCTCAAGACATGGGGTTTAATGCCGCAAAGCTTACTAACTTCCCCGATAGTAAAATAACGCTTTTCTGGTATTGAAGAAACCAAATTTTACCTTAACGTAATTAAAGCTAAGCTTTATCCGATTCATGGTTGATTTCAACACGGCGCTTGAATTTTTGACTCGGATGAAACGTCACAACGCGACGAGCTAAAATTGGTATTGCCTCTCCGGTCTTAGGGTTACGACCTGGCCTTTGACTTTTGTTTCTTAATTGAAAGTTACCAAAGCCAGATAGCTTCACATCCTCGCCTTTTTCTAGACTCCCTCTGATTTCCTCAAAAAAAGTTTCAACGAAATCCTTAGCCTCAGTCTTATTTAAACCCAGTTTTTCAAAAAGGAGATCTGACAGCTCAGCTTTAGTCAGCGTCATCTATACTAGCCCTCATATTCTTTGCGTTGCGTTGAATCGTTCTTTCAGTAACTCTAACACTAGTGACACCGACTTCTCAACCTCCTCATCCGTAAGGGTTTTTTGATCATCCTGGAACATTACAGCTAACGCTACGCTTTTCTTACCCTTAGCGACCCCCTTACCGTCGTATACGTCGAATAATGTAACGCCCGTCAGATATTGAATCTTTCCAGTGTTTATGACAGTCAACAAACCTCCCACCTCTATATCGGAGCCGACTTCAACAGCTATATCTCGTCGTACGGCGGGAAATTTTGAGTAAGAAACGAAATCAGTAACCGCACGATCGGGCAATGCATCCATGTTTATCTCATAGGCTACAACGTTTGAGCCGAGATCATATTTTTGACTTAGCTCCGGGTGAAGCTCTCCAACCACTCCGACATATGCCCCTCGTACCCATATCGAGGCAACTTTACCGGGATGGAAACTATCATGTTGACCCACTGAAAAATTAATATCTTCTATGTTGAGTATTCGCTCCAAGTCACCTTTCACGTCGAAAAAATCAACTTCTCTGTTAACCTGTCCCCATTGCTCAGAAACCACCGCCCCAGTGGTCATACCTGCTATTTTATTAATTTGTTTAATGTCTCCAGAGTCGTTCTGCTCAAAGCATAGGCTAGTCTCAAATATTCTGATACGGTCTATTCTATGACTTAAATTCCTTTGCGCAACCAGCGCTAAACTTCCTAAAAGATTGGTTCTCATCACGGTGTATTGCTCAGCAATTGGGTTAACCAATGAAACCCCTTTGTTTTTTGTTCCAAAATCGTTTTCTAAAGAATGAGCGACAAAACTATAGGTAATGACTTCCTGATAACCTTGACGCGTCAAACTAAATTTAAAGCGTTCACTCCAACCCGCCTCCTCAGCTAGAGACATCATCGAGGTCTCAGAAACAGGCAGCGTACTCGGAAGCTTCTCAAAACCTTCAATGCGAATAATTTCTTCGATTAAATCCTCTTCTATTTCAAGATCGAATCTATAACTTGGTGGAGTAACCAAGAAATGCTCTGCGTCAGAGGATACCGTCATGTCCAGCAATTCAAATATTTGCCTCATTCGATCAATCGTGACATCCATGCCTATTAATCGGCGCACACGCTCCGGACGAAAGATGATTGTTTTTTTCTCATTTAAGCTGGATCCAGTTTCAACTAAAGACTTGGCTTCACCACCACAACTTTCCGTGATTAGATTAGCAAGGCGCCACAACGCTTTTTTTGTTCCGTTAGAGTCAACACCTCGCTCAAATCGATGAAGGGCATCAGTAGAGAAGCCCAGTGTTCGCCATTTTCCCGCAACAGACTGAGTTGAAAACACTGCAGCCTCAAGGAAGATACTCGTTGTGCTCTCATCAACTGCCGTTGAAGCTCCACCCATGATGCCGGCCAAAGCTATGGGTCCAGATTCATCTGTGATTAAGAGCATATCCTCTGTAATAGCGAGAGACTGACCATTAAGCAAATCTAAGGTTTCACCTTTTTGCCCGTACCTAACCCGAATATTGCCTCTGAGCTTATCCTGATCAAAAGCGTGCATGGGTTGACCTAACTCCAACATCACGTAATTCGTTAAATCCACAACGGGACTGATACCACGAACACCCGATCGTTCCAATTTTCTCAGAATATGCTCAGGTGTTTTGCTATTTACATTAACACCCTTAATACTCAAACCCAAGTAGAGTGGGCAGGCGTTTTGGTCATCGACTATTACCGATAAAGCTCCGGGCGAACTTAACGTGTTTACTTCGTCAACCGTCGGATGCTGAGCAAGCACGCCGTCTATTGCTTGCAATTCACGAGCAATCCCCATGATTGACAGACAATCGCCTCGGTTCGCAGTTAATTTTAACTCGAAGACATTATCATTCAAATCAAATACATCGCGTATATCCGATCCTATGGGGACATCATCGTCAATACACATCAAGCCAGCGGAATCATCGCTAATTTCAAGCTCACTAGCAGAGCAGAGCATTCCTTGAGAAAGCTCGCCTCTCAATTTAGCTTTTTTGATGACAAGACCATTAGGTAATCGAGCTTTTACTAATGCTGTGGGCACCTTCATCCCCGTCGAAGCATTAGGTGCGCCACAAACAATTTGGAGCTGCTCTTGCAACCCAACATCTACGTTACAGATCCTCAGGCGCTCTGCGTTTGGATGTGGCCGAGTATCAGTTATTACTCCAACAACTACCCTGTCCAAATCTTTGGTAACTGGCTCCACAGACTCGACCTCTAGACCAGCCATAGTCAAAGCATTCTGGAGCTCCTCAGTCGTTAGTAATGTCGGACATACCGACCGCAACCAATTTTCTGAAAATTTCATAAAAAGTTACTTACCCTTTAACCACGGAACTGCGATAAAAATCGCAAATCATTTTCAAAGAAAAGTCTTAAATCTGTTACTCCGTAGCGCAACATAGCGAGACGATCTAAACCCATACCAAACGCAAATCCCTGATAACGCTCAGTATCAATGTTTACGTTGTTAAGCACTTTGGGATGCACCATTCCACAGCCACCAATTTCGAGCCATCCGTCCTTGAAAGTCATATCTATTTCAGCTGACGGTTCTGTAAATGGAAAGTAAGATGGCCTAAAACGAACTTCCAAGTCTTCTTTTTCGAAAAACCGCCGTAAAAATTCTCTCACTGTCCCTTTAAGATCTGCAAAAGTCGCACGATCATCAATCCATAAACCTTCAATTTGATGAAACATCGGAGAGTGAGTGGCATCAGAATCCACGCGATAAACTCTCCCCGGTGCAACAATTCGTATTGGCGGCTCATTGTTCTCCATATAACGAATCTGAATCGGGGAGGTATGTGTTCTTAGTAAGTGCTTCTCGTCTTCCAGATAGAACGTGTCATGCATAGATCGAGCCGGATGGTCTTCAGGTTGATTCAAAGAAGTAAAGTTATAGTAGTCGTCTTCAATCTCCGGACCACTCGCGACACTGAACCCCATGGTTGAGAATAAGTCTGTTACTCGATCGAGAGTGCGTGTCACTGGATGCAAACCTCCGACCGACTGCTTTCTACCTGGAAGCGTTACATCTATTTTTTCGTTATCAAGACGCTTTTGCAGAGCTTCGGCATTGAGTTCATTTTTACGATGCTCTAATGCAACTTCTAGCTCGGTTTTCAAGGCATTGAATTTAGCGCCCAAGACTGGGCGCTCTTCTGCTGGCACTTCGGCCAGACCTTTTCGCAGATCGATCAAGACACCTTGCTTACCAAGAAACCGTCCTTTGATCTGATCAAGCTCTGACAAAGTCGTTGCTTCTTGGAAGGCACGTTTGGCCTCAATAATTATGTTATCTAATTCTTGCATGGGTACTTTCACAAACAATAAAGGAGGCCAGTTTGGCCTCCTTTATTCTTCACTGAATCCCTAAGAGGCTAATCCGGCACGTGCTTGCTCAGCTATCTTCTCAAAAGCAACTGGATCATGGTACGCCAAATCTGCTAGCACCTTACGATCAACCTCGACTGAGGACTTTTTCAGCCCATTAATGAGTGTGCTGTAGGTGAGTCCACATGCCCGCGCTGCCGCGTTAATTCGAATAATCCATAATGCTCTAAATTCACGCTTCTTTGTCCTTCTATCGCGATAAGCATACTGGCCTGCCTTCATGACAGCTTGCTTGGCTACGCGATAGACATTTTTCCTTCTACCCCGGAAACCTTTGGCTTGTTCTAATACTTTCTTGTGTCGCGCTTTGGCAACTACACCTCTTTTTACTCTTGGCATCTAATCTCTCCTTTACGCGTAAGGTAGCATTGCACGAATAGCTGCCTGATCACCTGCAGCCACAGAAACAGTTCCGCGCAGATGGCGCTTACGCTTCGTCGTTTTTTTCGTAAGGATATGTCTCAGATTAGCCTGAGTTCTTTTAATGCGACCGGAACCACCGATCTTGAAACGCTTTGCTGCGCCTCGTTTGGTTTTCATTTTCGGCATTACGCCTCCTTATTGTAAGACTATCAGGTGTCTCAAATATCGAGAGCTTTATGACCCGCAATCCCTTTTTCTTACCTATACTCTTCAGCCTAGTTTGACCGAGTTGGGAATTATACCGATTTTTGCAGCTTTTCGTTTTCTAAAGCAGCAGCCTTCATTTTTTGTCTTTTTATTTTCTCTTCAGGTTTAAGCGGCGCTACGACCATCACCATCTGTCGCCCTTCCATCTTTGGAAACTGTTCAACCTGTCCGTGATCCTCAAGGTCACTTCTCACACGCTCGAGCAGTTTAGCTCCGAGATTCTGATGCGCCATCTCACGACCTCTGAACCTCAATGTCACCTTAGTCTTGTCACCGTCGGTCAGAAATTTAATTAAATTACGTAATTTAATTTGATAATCACCCTGATCGGTACCCGGCCGAAACTTGATCTCTTTGACCTGAATTTGTTTCTGCTTGGCTTTGGCGTCTTGCTTCTTTTTTTGCTCGTTGTACTTGAACTTTCCATAGTCCATCAAACGACAAACTGGCGGAGCCGCAGCAGGTGCGATCTCAACCAAGTCAATTTCAGCCTCTTCCGCTTTCGCGAGCGCCTCACTAATTTCCATTACTCCGATTGGTTCTCCTTCAATACCAACCAGTCTGATTTGAGGCGCCGTAATCTCCTCATTAATTCGGGCTTCTTTTTCTCGGGCTATGAGTACAACCTCCTAAAATAATTAAATTACAAAAAAACTATCGCTTAGCGACGAGCTCATCATTCAAACGTTCATACAAAGCTTCCATGGACATTTGTCCTAAATCTTCCCCACCTCTACAGCGAACGGCGACCTCGCCTGATTCAACTTCTTTATCGCCAATGATTAACTGATACGGAAGCTTCTGAAGACTATGCTCGCGGATTTTATAGGTTATCTTTTCGTTTCTCAAGTCTGGTGCCGCCCTGAAGTCTCTGTCGATCAATTGCTGAATGACATCTCGAGCATAATCTGCATGACGATCAGCCACGTTCATAACAACAAGCTGAGTTGGTGATAGCCATAGTGGCAGTGCACCGGCATGATGCTCGATAACAATACCAATGAAGCGCTCCATAGAACCTACGATCGCTCGATGCAGCATTACGGGCGCTTTACGTGCATTATCTTCCGCCACGTACTCGGCACCTAGCCTTTGTGGCATCATAAAATCAACTTGAATCGTACCGCACTGCCAAGATCGACCGATGGAATCTTTTAAGTGATACTCAATCTTTGGTCCGTAGAAGGCCCCCTCGCCTGGAAGCTCTTCCCAACTGACTCCGCAAGTTTCTAAGGCGCGACGCAGGGCAGTCTCCGCGTTATCCCAAACAGAGTCGTCCCCTAAACGCTGTTCAGGCCTTAATGCTAATTTAATTGAAACGTCCTTGAAGTCGAAATCGCTATAGGTTTTTAGTGCAAGCCTATGAAAATCAACAACTTCTTTTTCTATTTGTTGGTCAGTACAGAAAATGTGTCCGTCATCCTGAGTAAAAG
>QXZO01000220.1 GCA_009886305.1 Betaproteobacteria bacterium | reverse complement strand
AATCGCCGGGGTTGCATCCCGTGCCAAGCAAGTCAATTTCACAAACTTTGTCATCGATCCGGTATCCGTCTTTCCAAGTCCCGCGAAACGGACATCCACGCGCCACCTTTTCCCGAACATTTCGTCATTAATATCTGCATACGCCTCAACATGAACCAAGGCCACCGGGCCAAACTTGTCGCGTGAGGCCGGTAAAATTGGCCATATCACGGTCTGGTCTCCGCCCAATGTTAACGGAACTGTGTCATGGGACAAAACGTCAACGTAACTGGCCGTGATGATATCGACCGATTTCTTGAGGTCGAATGTATTGATCGGGACGTCATCCATATCTGCGACGTGCATATTGGATTAAGGGGCAGCGTTTGTCGGGAAATTATAGGGTCGCAAATACTGTCAAATCCTATAAAGCCAAAGGTGACAAATATTACCCAATCCAGAAATTTTGCATTTTAAGACACGCGATCTATTTGCCGAGCCGCTCTGATCTTGGCAAACGCCGGCGCTGTATATACAAAATAACAGACAAATATTATCCTATTTACTCGTTCAGCATCCCGTTCTCACCCCTTTGAACCCACAGCATCGTCAAAACAGCAAAAAGTGCCTTTGAAATAATGAGCTGTAGGTCATAACCCAATCTGTCGCATGCTTCTGACCGGACATTATATTTTTATGAACCCAGTGGTTGCAGCTCTGCAAGGATACATTTTTGAATGCAAGGCTGCCGAAGCAACTTGATAGATCACACCGAAAATGCGACAGTCCCACAGAAAACTCACAAAAATAGCAAATGCACCACTTGAAACTTAAAAGCTGCGAATTCCATACTGCGCTCTTCTCGGGTGTTGTTTCAAAGTGTAAGCTGGTTCTCTGGCAAAAAAAGTTCTTTCAAGGACTCAAACGCTCCTCCATCGACTTAGAAAATAATTGGCTGACGTAATGGAAGTTCTGCTCGTATTGCTGATTATTGCGATAATCGTATCCGGGGTGGTGTTCGTTATTGTGCAACAGTCCTCAGGTATTTTCGATGCTGAGGCCCCTTTACCTCAACAACATCAAAGCAACTACGACAATAATGTGATCTATCCCTTAAAACGCTTAAAGGGCAACCTCACCGTGATTGATTACAGAGACAACTATGATCGAATCACAAGTCGCTTTAGCGTTGGCTATGTTCAAGGGTTTATGGCCTACTCAACATTTGACAGTGTTACGGAACTGGGAAATTATAAAAATGTTCTGGATAGAATTTCGCCCTTTACAAAGACGGTTATGGCAAGAGTTTTTTCAGATAAGGAACGGGCAGATCTTCTGGAATACCTAGAGGGAGATCCGACAACTTCAGAAATATGGATAGATGGATACGAGGCGGGTTGCAGAGATGGCGAGGCTTGGCAGCAAACAGGAGAAACTAGTAATATCTGGATGAGTTTCATTCGAAGCGACAAGTAATAGACTACTTTCATAATCGTTCAGCAATACAGCAGACTTCGCTTCAAGATTTATATTCAAATGCTACAATAACTAAAAAATGCATGCTGACAGGGGGAAGTCCAAAAACGAGCGACAAGCTTTCCCAAAGCAGATTTGTCTGAGGTGTCCAAGAACCGAGATAATCACTGATAAGGCCAGACACGAGAAGGATCCACAAAGTAAGCGGGTTCGAGAACAGATCGGGGATAAAGCTCTCAAAAGGCTAAACGTGCTGATATCTTGGGAATTATAAGTCAAACAAGAAAGTAATAGCCGCTTAATGACAATCTTAAGTTAGGAGCAGTTTATTCGGGAAATATTGGATAATTATTGCCAAACAAACAGAGGTAACAAAAGTCAAAACCGTGTAGACGATAGGGACAAGGGCAAAAAATAGCTCACAATATATGCCTGCGAGCACTTTATTTAGGACATGGAAATGGAGGCCTTTTCGATTGAACACCTACTACGAAATCTTCAAGACCGTCTAAAATCTAGTTGCGCAATCGCATCGGATTTTTTCCAAAAGCTGAATCCATCAAAACCTGTTGAAAACCGGAAATTGCTCGAGGAACGTCAAGCCAAACAGCCAAAAAATGTCCACAATAGCCCTGATAATTCTGGACCATCCCGACACCAGCTGCAGGAATTGATCAGGCTCTACAATCAGGATGATTTTACAAGCTTCTTACCACAAGCAGAACAGATAGCGGAGAAGTATTCTAAAAATTTTGAAGTGCATATCATGTTAGGAGAAGTAAATAGAAAATTGCAAAATTATGACGCCGCCATTGTAAATTATCGAACGGCGATACGGATTAAACCGGACTATGCCGATGCCTATATCAATTTGGGTAGTACTTTAAAGAACAGTGGTCAATTAGATGCTGCGATAAATACCTATAAAGAGTTACTAAAAATCAAGCCCGATGATGCTGAAGCTTATTATAACATAGGCAATACCTTTAAGGCTAATAATGATTCAAACGCGGCGATTGAATACTACCAGAAAGCGATCAATTCCCAACCCAGTTATTCAGAGGCTTACAACAACCTAGGCACCACACTGATGGATAAGGGTGAATTAGATGGCGCCATAATCAATTACAAAAAGGCGCTCTCGCTCAAACCTGATGACGCTGAGATTCATTATAATATTGGGAATGCTCTTCAGAATAAAGGCGCGCTAGATGAAGCGATCGAATATTATCGAATTGCGATTGAAATCTTCCCGGACTATGCGAATGCCTATAATAACATAGCTGTTGCACTTAAAAGTAGAGGGGAACTAGAGGCTGCAATTAAATGTTATAATAAAGTATTAAAAATTAAACCAGATGATGCAAATGCGTACTATAACATGGGCATCTCACTTAAAAATAAAGGCGACTTCTCGGCAGCCTTAGATTGCTACAAAAGAGCTCTAGAAATCACCCCTGATTACGCGGAAGCGCATAATAACATGGGAACTGTTCTTATTGATATGTTCGAACTGGATGCGGCGATAAAATGCTTGCAGAATGCTCTAAAGATCAAACCTGACTATGCAGAAGCTTATTGCAATATCGGCAATGCATTGCAGGAAAAGGGCGAGTTGAACGCCGCGATAAATAACTATGAAAAGGCATTACTGATCACGCCCGATTATCCGGAGGTCAGGCATATTTTGGCCTCTTTAACCGGAGAAACGACCCGCTCTGCCCCTCGGGCCTACGTCGAAAAACTGTTTGATAGTTGTGCATTCAAATTTGAACGTTCTCTGGTTGACGACCTAGAATATCAGACCCCGAAAATCCTTTCTGAGATGATCGTCGCAAACCATTTCAATGGCTCGGTAGGGTCCGTTTTAGATTTGGGCTGCGGCACAGGGCTTGCCGGGGCGGAACTCAGGCGATTTTGTAGCAATCTAGAGGGGCTCGACTTGTCAAAGCTTATGATTGAGGAGGCGAGGAAGAAAAACATTTACGACAGGCTAACGCACAGCGATATATTCGATTATTTGGCAACTGAAGCACTCGATTTTAATCACTTCATCGCCACAGACGTGTTTATCTATCTGGGCGAAGTTTCCGATCTCTTCCGCCTCATAAAATCCCGGAATCAACGAAATGGAAGTTTGTCGTTTTCAACAGAACATACTGAGAAACCAGGTTTTACCCTAGAAGCAACGGGACGATTTTCACATTCAAAGACCTATATCGAAAGCCTGTGCAAGACATTTGACTTTCGGATCTCCCGTTTTGAAAAAACGAACCTGAGAAAAGAGAAAGGGGAGTTTATAAACGGTGCCCTATATTTGTTGGATTTCTAAGATTTTACTCAGATTTAATTATCGTAGCTTTTATCGATGGTGCGACTGATCTTAGTCAGCGAATGACCTTAACACGGCTATCCATGTGAA
>QXZO01000022.1:6577-15825 GCA_009886305.1 Betaproteobacteria bacterium | reverse complement strand
CTAGCTGATCTGCTTTTTCCTTTAGTTGATCCTGGATCAAGGATTTACGTTTCTCATAGTTAGGAATTATGTGTCCTGATTCCTCAAGTGTTGACTCATAAAGGTGAGCGGTTTTAATTGTAATATCGCCATCTGAGTGAAACCTGTGCCCGAGAGACAAATTTCCGCTGTTTAGGCCTAACGCTTGAATGGCAATCACCTTGTTATCGAGAAGCGCCACCAGACGATGTGCTGGTCGAATAAAATTTACACTTTCCAAATTATCCTGTGGCTGGTAAGTCATTACTTTGGGAATAGGAAGCTTGGATATCGAAAGATCGATCGCGTTTTGTAGTCCTTCGGCAATAGTTACACCTGGCTTCTTTTGGTTGAGGTAAACGAATTCCATCTTTCCGTCACTTTTTACCTTAGTCTTTTTCGCGCTGCTTTCATCCAGGCCGAGTGATTTAATTTTTTTTAACAACGCTTCTGACGGCTCTCCCTTTTCAGTAAAGCCGACGTGTTTTGGCATCAGTTTTTGATTGACCTCCTCCTCAGGAGACACGCCCAGAACATCATCGACTACGATAGCCAATCGACGTGGTGTGGCAAATGTCGAATAACGAGCGCCATTAGATACAAAATTTTGTTTTTCTAAGCTAGAAATAATGCCCAACCCAAATGAGTTACCAAGTTTTTTTAGGGCTTTAGGCGGTAATTCCTCCGTCAGTAATTCTACGAGTAGCGTTGCCATAATGATGGTTATTGTGTTGGTGAAGAGGTGTTTCTGCGGATATCTAGGATTTCACTAACTTCTTCCTTGGAGATGAAAGCGTTAATTGCCTCATCGGATGCGCGTTCAAATCCCAGAGCTTTGCGTGATGCTCTATAGGCTTTCGCTGCCATTCTCGCGAGGTTACGTACTCGTCCGATATAGCTCGCGCGCTCTGTAACCGATATGGCACCACGGGCATCCAGAAGGTTAAACGCATGAGAGCACTTCATGACAAGTTCATATCCAGGAAGAGGCAGTGCGGCTTCGAACATAGCGGCGGCTTCTTTTTCAAACGCAGAAAAATTAGCAAAGAGTAAATCCGTATTCGCTTTTTCGAAGTTATACGTTGATTGTTCTACTTCATTTTGATGGTAAACGTCTCGATATGTAATTCCAGGTGCCCAGTCAAGATCGAACACACTTTCTTTTGACTGTAGGTACATAGCCAGTCTCTCCAGCCCGTATGTGATTTCTCCCATTACAGGTTTGCAACTTATTCCCCCGACTTCTTGAAAATAGGTGAATTGTGTGATTTCCATACCATTAAGCCACACCTCCCATCCCAACCCCCAAGCGCCAAGCGTTGGGGATTCCCAGTCGTCTTCGACAAATCGAACGTCATGTTCGCGTGGGTTGATTCCAATTCTTTCAAGTGAGCCTAAATACAGATCTAGAATGTCAGATGGAGAAGGTTTGAGCACGACTTGAAATTGATAATAATGTTGTAAACGATTCGGATTAGCACCATATCTGCCATCTTTAGGTCTACGCGATGGCTGCACGTAGGCCGCCTTCCAAGGCTCGGGTCCGATTGCCCTCAGAAATGTAGCGGTATGAAAAGTGCCAGCACCCACCTCTAAATCGTAGGGCTGCAGGAGCGCACAGCCATGTGAACTCCAATATTTTTGAAGTTCTAAAATCATGTCTTGAAAGTAGATCATTTATAAACCTAAGATATGAATCACAAAAAGCAAGAAACTTTAATATCCCATTTTACCTTTTTTCGGTTTTAGGCCAATACGATCTTGAGTTTAAGCCCAGCAAAAGGATACCAAGGGATAAAAATACGAATGCGAAATTACCCCAGCGGCTGTAGGGTGTAATACCCTTGCGCCCATAAATTTCGGCACGCAACACGTTTTCTGAAAACTCAGGTAATCGAGTCACAATGTGGCCTTTGTGATCAATGACGGCAGTAACGCCAGTATTCGTTACACGCAGTAGCTCTCTGCCAGTTTCAATGGATCTAGCTTGAGCAATTTGAAGATGTTGCTGAGGTCCAAGAGACTTGCCCCACCAGGCGTCGTTCGTAAAGTTTGCGAGCAGAGTCGCCTCGGGTAGCTGTCTAATAATTTCCTCGCCGAACACGTCTTCATAGCAAATATCCACGCCAAGGACTTGCTTACCCAGATCGAACGGTTTTTGATTGGCAGCTCCAGGTGAAAAATTTGACATGGGAATTGAAAGGTAGTTAAGCAGCACAGCAGTAATTGATCGCATTGGAAAGTAATCGCCGAAGGGAACAAGATGGTGTTTGCGATAACGATTGCTTTCATCGCCCCCTATATGGATCACGCTGTTATAGAATTTTCCTTCTTCTGATTTTTCGGGGACACCCAATACAATATGTGAATTGTATTTTTGTGCGTGGTCTCGGAGCGCTTCCCAATACGACTCAGGAACATTATTAGAAAGCAACGGAATGGCTGTTTCAGGGAGAAGTATAAGGTCGCTTTTCTCTTGGCGGATCATGTCAAGGTACGTCATCATTGTTCTGTTTAGCCATTCAGGAGTCCACTTCACATCCTGAGATATATTCCCTTGTAGTAAAGAAACTGTTGTACTTTTTTGACTAATTTTTTCTGTCCACTGAATGAGTCCTAAACCCACTGATAGAGTTAAAATAAGTGTTGGTACACTAGCCACAACTTTCCAGTTTGGTTTTACTTGGTTTGTTGCTAAATATTTAAAAAGATAGCCGAGGCTGCCTGAGCAACAGGCGCACGCAAGTGTTACCCCGTAAATGCCGAGCACTGGTGCATAGTTTGACAATGGACTCATCGGTATTTGGGAGTATCCGATTGATAACCATGGAAAGCCAGTTAAAAACCATCCTCTACACCAGTCTGATAGAGCAAGTCCGATTGGGAGTACGATTAATATTCGTCTATGCGGAGAGGCTACTAGCCTAGCCAGCAGCGCCTGAATGATCGCGGGCGGCAGAGCAAAAATTGCGCTGAGAAAAATAGTGGCGAATATAGCTAAAATCGGATTCATGCCCCCAAAGTTGTGGAGGCTGACATAGATCCAACTTGTTCCTACGATAAGAAGTCCAAATGAAAAAAAGAACGATATTAGGAATACTTTTATGGTTGTTTGCTCGTGCAGTATAAAAAATAGGAGCGCACAGGTGACTATGGGAATTAAAAAAATTGATGACGGCGCGAATCCTAAAACCGTTATGGCCCCAAGGAAGAACGCCCAAACAGTAGGTCGTTTTGTTAACGTCTCTGAAAAGAGCGTTAAGACTTTAGGCTTTTGGATCAATCTTAAGTTTTTCTACCAAAAGTGCGTGAACTCTTCTGCTATCTGATCTTGTTACTGTGATGCTGAGCTCACCAATTTTAATTTCTTCGCCGATTTCGGGTAGCTTTCCAAGGTGAGCTAACACCAACCCGCCTATCGTATCGAAGTCGCTGTCTGGGAAATTTGTACCGAAGTGATCATTAATATCTGAGATTTCTGTTACTGCTTTAATTCGAAAGCGACCGAATTTATCCTCTAATATGTTAGCCTCCGATTCATCGAAATCGTATTCGTCCTCAATTTCGCCGACGATTTGCTCCAGCACGTCCTCGATCGTGATGAGTCCTGCCACCCCGCTATATTCATCTACGACGATAGCCATGTGATTTCTGTTGCTTCGAAACTCTTTGAGTAGCACATTGAGTGGTTTCGACTCAGGAATAAATACAGCCGGTCTTAGCATGTCTCTAAGGTCGAAAGATTCAGGGTCTTTGTAATAGCGCAGCAGGTCTTTGGCGAGCAAAATACCTAGAATTTCATCTTTATTATTTTCGAAAACAGGGAACCTAGAGTGATTGGTTTCAACTGCTAAGCCAATGATGTCAGTCATGGGGGATTTTACGTCTGCCATATAACATTGGGATCTAGGAATCATTATGTCTCTTGCAGCCATTTCTGAGACTTGTAGGACGCCCTCAAGCATGGAGAGCGCATCGGAGTCGAGGAGGTTCTTTTCAAACGATGCATGTAGCAACTCGATAAGCTCTTCTTTATCCTCAGGTTCGCGTACTAAAAAGTGAGCAATTTTTTCTAGCCAACCGGATTTTTTGATTAGTTTATTCATGATGAGTTTGAGCTAATATTATGTTCATATGGATTGGGAATTTCCATTTTTTCTAGGATGTCGATTTCCATGCCTTCCATAATTTCTCTCTCAGCTTCCTCCTCATGCCCGAAGTCTTGAAAGTGAAGAGTTGCATGCACACAAAGATGTGCGAAATGGTTATGGAATGTCTTGATTTGTTTGACTGCTTCCTTTTTGATGACAGGAATACAAAGTGCGATATCCGCAGATAAAGGTGTTGTTTCTCCGTACGGAAAAGTGAGGACGTTAGTCGCTTTGTCCCGACCTCGGAAGTAACGGTTGAGTTCTCGGCTCTCCGGTGCGTCAATAAGTCGGACGGTAACATTAGCATCTTCCAACAGGGAAGCTAGAACCCAACGTCGAATATCACGTTTAGTTGGAAGCCCAGGCCACGGTTCAGATTTTTGAACAGTTAGTTCTAATTTTGGTTTGTTCATAAAAACGTTTTAATCATCGGACCTCGCAGCCGCGTATGCTTTGACTATTCTTTGAACTAAGGGATGCCTGACCACATCTTCAGACTCAAATCGTGTGAATGCGATACCTTTTACTTTTTTAAGAATCGCGTCAGCTTCGTTCAGTCCGCTTTTTTGTCCCTTTGGAAGATCAATCTGAGTATTGTCCCCTGTTACAACTGCGCGACTGCCAAACCCCATTCGGGTTAGAAACATTTT
Organism: Betaproteobacteria bacterium; assembly: GCA_009886305.1. Lineage (GTDB taxonomy): Bacteria > Pseudomonadota > Gammaproteobacteria > Burkholderiales > Eutrophovitaceae > Eutrophovita. The sequence goes on along the minus strand of QXZO01000022.1, from coordinate 11,006 downwards.
CATCTGTTCTGGTGTTGTGTTTTGTGCCTCATCAAGAATGATGAATGCATCATTGAGCGTCCTTCCGCGCATGTAGGCTAGCGGTGCGATTTCAATGGCATTACGTTCAAATAATTTCCCGACTTTTTCGTACCCCATTAAATCATACAGAGAATCATACAAAGGTCGTAGGTATGGATCTACTTTCTGGGTTAAGTCTCCCGGCAGAAAACCAAGTCTTTCCCCTGCCTCCACAGCGGGCCTAACTAGGACGATACGTTTTACATTCCCGCGTTCAAAAGAATCTACAGCTGATGCAACTGCTAAGTAAGTTTTCCCAGTCCCCGCTGGCCCTATCCCAAAAGTAATATCATGAGACTGAATTTGACTTAAATATTGCGTTTGACGGGGGGTTCTTCCTCGTAGGTCTCGTCGCCTCGTTTGCAAAACGATCTCTGGACCTTTATTGTCTGCACCACTTTTCCGAGTGATTTCCACAATGCCTAACTGGATATCCTTCGTGTCGAGATGACGGCGTGAGGATTCATATAGTAAAGAGAGGGTATCCGCGCCAACTTGAATACTGTTGATGTCGCCCGTAAGGGTGAAGACTTCGCCCTTACGGATAATTTTAATATTAAGTTCCTGCCCTATTTCTATCAGGTTGACGTCAAGCGCGCCACACATGTTTGCAAGCCTAACGTTATCAACTGGTGCAAATGCAATTTCAGTGGTATCCAATCTTAAATGACCCTATCTTTAAACGACGATGAACAGTATATCGGAAGATGGTTAATCTCTGGTGATTACGGTGCCTCTAAGCGAATTAGGCAGGGCTTCAGTTACTTTGATTTTGATTGTATGGCCGATCAGGCGTTTCTGACCCTCAAAGTTGACAACCTTGTTGTTATTCGTTCTGCCAGAGAGTTTGGATGGGTCTTTTTTCGAGATACCCTCTACCAGCACATCATATTCACTCCCAACCATCAGTTTACTGAATCGAAAGGCGTTTGCACTCAATTTATCTTGCAGGCGGCTCAATCGCTGTTTTTTGATGGATAAAGGGACATGGCCAGACAGTGCTGCAGCTGGAGTGCCGGGTCGCGGACTGTACATGAAGCTGAAACTACCATCAAAGTTTACTTCGTCCACGAGGCTCATCGTCTCTTCGAAGTCGGAATCTGTCTCCCCTGGAAAGCCGACAATAAAGTCCGAACTAATTGAAACAGTACTGCGGGCGGCTTTTAATGCGTCAATAATCTTTATGTAATCTTGTCGTGTATAGCCCCGTTTCATGGCTTCCAGTACTTTATCAGAGCCAGATTGGACGGGAAGATGTACGTGATCGACAAGTTTTGGTAGCTTACGGTAACTGTCAATTAACGCTGCTGAGAATTCTTTAGGGTGTGACGTGGTAAATCGAATTCTTTCCACTCCAGGCACTTCAGACACATAATCTAGGAGGGTGGCAAAATCAATGGTTTCGTTATCTTGCTCGTGAAAGTAAGCATTAACATTTTGTCCTAATAATGTAATTTCTTTGACGCCCTGAGTTGCTAATGTCGCCACTTCTACTAGAACGTCTTCGAATGGCCTTGATATCTCTTCACCTCGAGTATAAGGTACTACGCAGAAGGTGCAGTATTTGCTGCATCCCTCCATGATTGAAACCATCGCAGACTGGCTTGTGGTTATGGGGGTGGGTAGATGGTCGAATTTTTCAACCTCTGGAAAAGAAATATCAATTTGAGACTTTCCTTTTTTTTGCCGCTCCGCTAGCAAAGACGGAAGCCTATGTATCGTTTGAGGGCCAAATACAAAGTCTACATAGGGAGCACGTGCAATAATAACTTTTCCTTCTTGCGAGGCCACGCATCCCCCAACACCTATTCTGACATTGGGGTTAACTTCTTTTAAATGTCGGACCCGGCCCAAGTCACTGAAGACTTTTTCTTGAGCCTTTTCTCGGACAGAACATGTATTAAATAATATTAAATCTGCTTCTTCGACCTTATTGGTTTTTTCATATCCATCATGCGCATGCAAAACATCGACCATTTTGTCAGAGTCGTATTCATTCATTTGGCATCCGAAGGTTCGGACGTAAACTTTTTTCATAGATGTTCTGTGCTGTGAGGCTTATTGAAAATTAATGTCGTAATTTTACAAGAATGAGCGATCATGAGGTTGTTTCAAAATTTGAAATGACTGATGTACCTATTAATAGAGTGATTTGATTAAGCCCATTGTGATTAAGTCGTCCTTATCTCTAGGGTTGTTGGTATAAACTACCTTTAAATTATAAGTATCAACATCTTTGGTCAAAGTGATGTCATGACAATAAGTCGAATTTTCCAATTTATTTCTAGGTTCAGACGAGCGTTTTTGTCTCCGACTAAAGCGCTAACCTCATACTCACAGTGTGCTGAAGACTTAATCGTAAAGATGTTCTTACAAGTTGGTCTCTCTGAAGAAAAAGGATTTTATGTTGACGTAGGGTGTCACCACCCGAGGCGAGGTTCTAATACGTTTGGATTCTACAAGGCTGGTTGGCACGGAATACTGATTGATATGGAGGAAGAAAAAATCCGCGTAGCAAAAATGGCGCGGAAACGGGATATGGTCGTTCAATCGGCCATCAGTGACCGAGTGGAAACCTTAAACATCTATAGTCCTGGTGATTTTTCGACGAACGCGACAATCGATCTCGCGGCGGCTGCCCATCATCCAGAGTATCGTCGCCTCAATGACATTACGACTGAAACGCTTACAGAGGTATTGGATCGATGTGATTGTCCCGAGAAATTTGAGTTTTTAAATATTGATTGCGAGGGTAATGACTTTCGGGTGCTGAAGGGCTTATCTTTAGTTAAATATGAGCCGAAAGTGATTTGTATCGAAATTTGGGAATCAAAAACAGGTCTGGATGACATGATTGCCAGCGATATTCACAAGCACCTAGTAAGCCGTGACTATGAGCTGCGTAGTTGGGCGGTTTTTTCGGCAATCTACGTTAAAAAGCCAACTTCTTAAGTAAGGTGTGTTCTATTGGTTTTGAAGGGGATTGGTGGCGATTCAGGGACTCGAACCCCGGACCTGCGGATTATGATTCCGTCGCTCTAACCAGCTGAGCTAAATCGCCACATGTCTTACTTAGAGTAGGGCCGGCAGATTACTGTCAAGCTTGAGAATTGTCAAGGCAGGTATTTCGAGCACTATTCTCAGATGGTCGGTAAACTTATGTGATGACTGATTATGATGTATTGATAGCTGGCGCGGGTGTTGCTGGCAGTGCCACGGCTGTAGCCTTGTCAAGGTTAGGTCTGCGGGTCGCCTTGGCGGACACAAATGTCCAAGCGGGGGGTGCTCTAAATGAACCGTTAACTGGTGATGGCTTCGAAAATCGAGTTTTCGCAATTCGACCGTCAATTAAGAGATTTTTAACTGATGAGCGACTTTGGAATGACATCGCCGAAGAGAGGGTCCAATGCGTTACGCGAATGCATATCGATGGCGAAGGCCGGGAGCGACTGACGTTAGGCGCTCATGACGCAGGCATCTTGGAATTAGCAAGTATCGTTGAGAGCGCTAATCTACGGCGCTCCATCTGTGCGCGGTTGGACGATTCAGTTGTTCGGCTTAATGTTGAAATACAGGCGGTCGAGCAAGATCTTGATTTTGTCACGGTCGTTACCTCAGGCGGTCAGATGAGTTGCAGATTATTGGTTGCTGCGGATGGCGCTAACTCAGCAGTCCGGCGCCAAAGTGATATCAGCGTGAGCGAGCGCGATTATAAGTACACGGGCTTGGTTGCAAACTTTACTGTGGCGAGGCCGCATCGAGATGCGGCTTATCAGTGGATGGGTACCGAGGGCGTGATAGCTTATTTGCCGCTACCAGGAAACTTGGTGTCGATTGTTTGGTCAGCCAGTGACGAGCTTGCGGGACAATTAGATGAGAACACCTTATCAGAGGAGTTAGCCAAGAGATATGATCCGTTAGGTATAGTCGACTTGGTGAGTGGTATTGGGCGTTTCCCATTGCTTAGGATGTTGCCCCAAACAGTTGGTCGTGGGAGGGTGGTATTAGTTGGTGACGCGGCCCATCAGTTCTTGCCTTTGGCAGGGCAAGGGCTAAATGTCGGATTGGCAGATGTGGCGGAACTAACCGCACTCGTAGAGCGGCATGGTTTAGAGGACGCCGGAGCGTTTTCTGTGGTTAACCGGTATCGTCGTGCAAGAAAAGAAGAGGTTGAGAGCTTTACTTATTTCACGGAGTCGATGCATGACATGGCCGTCAGTAGGTCGAGTTTTTGTCGGGCGGTGCATGGTTTTGGGTTTGAGGCTGTTGGCCGTACAAACATATTGAAACGATTTTTGATTCAAAAAGCGGTAGGGTAGCCAAAGTTTATTTGAAAGGTGAGAAATGCATAAATACTTGATGTTCCTTT
>QXZO01000022.1:0-6567 GCA_009886305.1 Betaproteobacteria bacterium | reverse complement strand
TCGCTAAAACTAGCCTCACTTGAGATGTCCGAGCAGTATTTGCGCGAATTCTGCAATCGGGCGTTTGCCGATGATAATACGTTAGAAGATCGAATTCGGGACAGGTTTCCTACTGCTTCCATTGATTCCATTTCAGAAACTGAAATTATGGGGCTTTATGAGATAGTAATCAGTGGTTCTATTTATTACGTTGACGAGAATTTTACGTATTTGTTTGATGGTAATTTAATTGAGCTGAGTACGATGCGAAATGTAACTTCGGAGAGAGTATCCGAAATTGAGGCGGCTGAATTACAAAAAGTTTCGATGCCGTTTGATGAGTTACCACTTGAGATGGCGATCAAACGTGTGTACGGAAGCGGTGAGCGAGAGTTTGCTTATTTTGCAGATCCTAATTGCGGGTACTGTCGCAAGTTCGATGAGGAAACTTTGGGGAATGTTACGGATGCGACCTTGTACTTATTCCTATACCCAGTCATTACTGAGCGCTCGATCCCTATTTCCAAGGCGATTTGGTGCTCCGCCGATGCTGGTCAAGCATGGGACGATTTTATATTTCATGGTGTGAATCCGCAGGCTGATGATGGATGCAATAGCCCCATTGATCAGATAGTCGATTTCGGCAAAAAAATGTTGGTTAGGGCGACGCCCACCTTGTTTTTTAGTGATGGTTCAAGGGCGAGTGGTGCGCTGAGTTTGGAACAGTTGGAGGGGCGATTGACCGCTGCGGACGATGCTAATTAGTTGGCGTTTTTTGAGTGTCTGGTTAATTCATATCTTTAGTTAGCAAAAACGTTTTGGGAATTAAGACCCACATGAATCCCTCTTGCTTCATTTTGCCGGCATTAATCGCCGCAGAATCGCCAAAACCCCAGAAGTAATCAGCGCGAACGGCGCCCTTAATGGCGCCGCCTTTATCCTGAGCGAACATCAGCTGATTCAAAGGGAATGTAGAATTGGGCTGGGTAGTGGCTAAATAGACCGGAAACCCTGCAGGAATGTATGTGTCGTCTACCGCGATACTGCGCTTTGGCGTAAGCGGTACGCCTAATGAGCCGATTGGTCCGTCTAGGTTTGGGGGTAGCATCCTAAAAAATACATATGAAGGATTTTCATTAAGCAAAGCATCAATTCTGTGAGGATTGTTTGCTGCCCAGTCCTTGATTCCTTGCATGGAGGCTTGACTTAGCTCTAGCTCTCCTTTATTTACGAGTGATTTACCGATTGATCGATAGGGATGGCCGTTTGATTTGGCAAACCCTAGCCGAATGGTGCTGCCATCTTCTAGCTTAACGCGCCCGGAACCTTGGATTTGTAAGAAAAATAATTCAATCTTATCTTTAACCCATAGGATTTCTTTGCCTTTTACTCGTGCAAGCCCTTGGTCTATTTCTGACCGGGTGAAGTAAGGTATTAATTCTCCGTGAGCTTGTCGCCCCACTCCTCGGAAATTTTTGAAGGATGGATGGATTTTGACGTCAACGGATATTAAATCATCTGGCACCGCATACACTGGATAAGCGTATTCAGCTGAGCGTTTTAAGCTACCGCTCAGGAGCGGTTCGTAGTATCCCGTGACAAGTCCTGCGTTCGCATCGTCCTCGTTATGAACCTTAAACGGTGAAAAATATGATTCGTAGAAAAATCTTTGTTCTTCGTTTGAGGCTCCGACTAAAACCTGGGCTTCTTGGCAGATGGAATGCCACTCCTGAGCCTTTTGGAGCACCTTGCACGATTGTAAAAGTGCGGAGAGTCCATCGGAAACTTGATCAATATTCCATTCGGGCAGATCTGACCAATCGACTATCGTCAAGTGCGTATCGGATCTCAGTGAAAAGCTTTCCACGAGTTTTGGGCTTAGCAGATGTTCTGTATATTGTTTTTCACTGGTTGACGGCGCCCTTTGGTCCACTTCTGATTTTTCTACTATGGGGGCTGGAGGGGCTGTGTCGGGCGGGGAATCCTTTTTTAGTACTGGTGAAGAGCAGGCGCTTAGCGTTATGATCACCAAAAGCTGAAGCCATCGAGCTCGCCCTAAAAGATTGATGGCTGGTGTAGAATTCATTTATTCAACTTACTTGGTGTTTGCAGTATGTTTTGGGCTATTTTTGAGATTTTACTGGGGCTCGGTCTATTCATCTTTATCATTTGGTGGACTTTGCCAAAAAAGAAAAACGATTAAGCGTTGAGCATTGATGCGGCATTAAGGTCAGTGCAGTACTCTTGGGACACTTAGGGTGAATTGCGGGATCTCGGCATCGAACTCAATGCCATCAGCAGCGCGCATTTTATAGGAGCCCTCCATTAGACCGACAGGCGTATCAATTGACGCGGCACTCGTATATTCAAAGTACTCGCCGGGGTGTAGGTTCGGAAACTCCCCAACGACACCCTCTCCACGTACTTGTTCTACCTTCTCATTTGCGTCAGTTATAAGCCAATGTCGGCTGAGTAGCTGAGCTCGAACATCCCCGGTATTTTGAATGCGAATGCGGTAGGCGAAAAAGTATCGAGATTGTTCTGGGTTAGATTGTTCGGGGATAAAGAAGGATTCTGCAGATACAGTGACTTCGTATTTTGATTTTTCATTCATAACCCATATTGTATCGGTAAATAGAGTAACTTTTGTAACGGCATATCATTAACGAACAAAGATTATCTTGGGTCGTCTTTTGATTCAGTTTAAAATAAGCAGAAACCACAAGGTTAATTTATGAACGACACGCGCATTGCCCCAAGTATTTTATCTGCCGACTTTTCTAAACTCGGTGAGGAGGTGCGATCTGTGGACGCTGCGGGTGCAGATGTGATTCATTTCGATGTCATGGACAATCACTACGTGCCTAACCTGACCTTCGGCCCAATCGTTTGTTCTTCAATTAGACCGCATACGAAGCTTCCGATTGATGTGCATTTAATGGTTGAGCCCGTTGATGCCCTGGCTACTGAATTCGCTAAAGCTGGCGCCGACTTGATCAGTTTTCACCCTGAGGCCTCTTCTCATGTGGACAGAACAATCAATTTGATCAAAGCGCAGGGGTGTCGAGTGGGCTTGGCGTTTAATCCCGCTAGCCCTCTTCATATTCTAGATTGGACGCTCGATAAGATTGATTTGGTTCTGATCATGTCTGTTAATCCTGGGTTCGGTGGCCAAAGTTTTATTGAGCATTCTCTCGATAAGATTGCAGAGGTGCGCGATCTTATTGACCTTTCGGGTTGCGACGTCTGGCTTGAGGTTGACGGCGGTATTAAAGTAGAAAATATTGCCTCGATCGCTGACGCTGGTGCGGATACCTTTGTGGCAGGTTCGGCAATCTTTGGTGCAACTGACTATCAGGATGTCATTAGCCAGATGAAATCTGAAATTGAGTAGCACCGCGAGCTTTTATTTCGTTAAGATGCCGAGTAAATATTCGAATGTTTAATAACGATTTATCGCAACACGCGGGTTTCGATGTGAGCGTTGTAGCGTTTGATTTGGACGGAACCCTGGCGGACACGCTTCCTGATCTGCATACCGCAACGAACTTAACGCTAAATGACCTTGGTTTTGGTCCAGTGAGCGCAGATGTTGTTCGACAATATATTGGGCAAGGGATCGAATACTTGTTGCTTGAGCTGTTTAAAGACCTTGAGATTCCTATTGAAGCTGCAGAGTTAAAAAGTGTTGCGCAACAATTTAGGACTCATTACGAACATCATGTTTGTGATCGTTCTGCCTTATTTCCCGGGATTGATGGGGTGCTGAAAGCGTTCCAACATCGGGGGCTGAATATGGCGTGCTTGACGAATAAAAGCGAACTTTTCACGGCTCCAATTTTAGATAAATTAGGTATCCGCAGTTATTTCCAAGAGGTGATTTGTGGGGACACCTTAGAGAAACGTAAACCTGATCCTTTACCGTTGCATGTTCTCGCTTCGAGGTTCGGTGTGGGAACCAAACAGATTTTGATGGTTGGTGATTCTAAGACTGATACTGCGTGCGCACGAAATGCAGGCGCTCCGGTGGTTTGTGTGCCTTTTGGTTATCGTTCTGGAATGACTTTGGCAGAACTCGACTGTGATGCGGTTTTAGATCGCGCTGAGGATTTGCTCGACTTAGTGAGGAAAGCGTAAATGCGCACGTCACTCTATAATGAGGATTAATCTACTTCTTATAGGCACAACACGAACTAATGTGTCTTTATCCAAATTGTTGAGCTCAATGTGAATAAAAAAGATTTTGAGGGTTTGGCGGACGAAGGTTTTAACCATGTGCCACTGGTCTTGGAGTCATTTGCAGACCTGGATACACCGCTGTCCATTTATTTGAAATACGCAAATAAACCATTCTCTTATCTGTTGGAGTCGGTTCAGGGTGGTGAGCAGTTTGGTCGGTATTCGTTCATCGGTTTGCCCTCTAGAATTCGTTATGAGGTGCGTGGTCATACGTGTTGTGAAATTCGCGATGATGTGGTTGTGTCGCAGGTGGAACGAGAGGACCCTATTAGCTGGGTCTCTGAACTACAACAACGGACAAAGGCTTATTATCGGGATGACTTGCCGAGATTTCTTGGTGGACTCGTAGGTTACTTTGGTTACGAGACGGTTCACATGATTGAGAGCCGTGTGGGTCGTGGCAAAGACAAGTCGGATCCAATTGACTGCCCAGACATTCTGTTGCTTCACTCAGAAGAGGTGATCGTTTATGACAATTTAGCGGCTAAACTCTATTTTGTTGTTTTTGCTAATCCTCAGGAGTCGGATGCGTACGAGCTCGGACAGAGGCGGCTAGCAGAATTATTTGCGGGTCTTCGCGAGCCGGTAGATGAGCCGCAAGAAGAGGCGTGTGAGCTAGCTGTGCCTCATGAGGAAACACCTCAGGACGTATTTACTAAGAGTGTTGCACGGGCTAAAGAGTACATTTATGAGGGTGACATTATGCAGGTCGTTTTGTCCCAGCGTATGTCTGTGCCCTTTCAGGCGCCGCCATTATCGCTGTACCGGTCATTACGCGCATTGAATCCTTCGCCGTATATGTTTTATTTCAACCTCGAAGATTTTCATATTGTTGGAGCGTCCCCAGAAATTCTAGTGAGATTGGAAAAAGGTATGGTCACTTTAAGACCAATTGCTGGGACACGGCCTCGCGGTGCGACCAGGGAAGAGGATGTGTCGTATGAGCGCGATTTGTTATCGGACCCAAAAGAAATCGCGGAACATGTGATGCTCATGGATCTTGGTCGCAATGACGTCGGGCGAGTTGCCCAGGTTGGTTCCGTTGACGTGACCGACCAGATGGTGATCGAACGATACTCTCATGTAATGCACATCGTCTCGAACGTGGAGGGGCGTTTGTTAGATGGGTTGTCCGCGATTGATGTTCTAAAGGCAAGTTTTCCAGCAGGAACTGTGTCGGGTGCCCCCAAAGTACGTGCGATGGAAATAATTGACGAGTTAGAGCCCAGTAAGCGTGGGGTCTATGCCGGGGCGGTTGGGTATTTGGGCTTTAAGGGTGATATGGATGTGGCGATTGCGATACGTACTGCCGTCATAAAAGACGAGACGTTATACGTTCAGGCAGGAGCGGGCATTGTCGCTGATTCCGTTCCTGAAAATGAGTGGGTAGAGACTAAAAATAAGGCTAAAGCCATCCTCAGGGCTGCGGAAATTGCAGAAGCTGGACTCAATCGGTAGTGGAGCGCGCTATTCTAGGCTGGCCACATTTATTTACAATACTTTATTAAATCGATGAGAAGATAAAGACCATGTTGTTGATGATCGATAACTATGATTCATTTACGTTCAATCTCGTTCAATACTTCGGTGAGTTAGGTGTCGAGGTGAAGGTTGCGCGTAATGACCAGATAAAGATTGGTGAGATCGAATCGTTGTCCCCTGAGTGGATAGTGATCTCACCGGGCCCATGTTCTCCTTCACAGGCGGGTGTTTCTGTGGAGATCATTAAAGCGTTTTCGGGAAAGGTGCCACTTTTTGGCGTGTGCCTTGGGCACCAGTGTATTGGGCAAGCATTTGGTGGCGCAGTGACCTACGCAAAAACGCTCATGCACGGAAAAACATCTTCTATTACGCATCAGTCTCAAGGCGTATTCCAGGGATTACCGAAGCCTTTTACTGCGACGCGTTATCACTCCCTGTCGGTGCAGCGGGAGGGGTTGCCTGATTGTTTAGAGGTGACAGCCGAGACCGATGACGGCGAAGTTATGGGGTTGAGACACCGCACTATGCCCGTCGAGGGTGTTCAGTTTCACCCAGAATCTATTTTGAGTGAGCATGGCCATCGACTTTTGAAAAACTTCCTAGATCAGGTGAGCCGATGAAGATTCAAGAGGCGATAGAGTGCTTTTATCAAAGAGATGATTTATCGCATGATCAAATGAAAATGATCATGCGTGCCATTATGTCTGGTGATGTGCCGCCAGAATTGACCGCTGCGTTTTTAGTTGGGATTCAAGTGAAGGGACCATCTGTTGAGGAGGTCGCTGCAGCGACAGCAGTTATCAGGGAATTCTCCATGGGTGTAACCGTTGAGTGTCTCGATGAGCTCATTGACACCTGTGGTACCGG
>QXZO01000219.1 GCA_009886305.1 Betaproteobacteria bacterium | reverse complement strand
TTATCTCTTTCCGAGGCTTCGACGTTATGTGCGGCCTAAGTTGTATGCTAAAGGGCGAAAAAATAAAGATAAGTACCGCAACCGCAATGCTTAAAACCAAGATGCGACAGATACTATGAAATTAAATTTCACAGAAAAGGGGAGTGGACCGGTTGCCATATTGATGCATGGAATGTTCGGCTCTTTGTCCAACTTAGGTAACCTTGCTAGACATCTGGCTCCAACCCACAGAGTGATTAGCGTGGATTTGCGGAATCATGGAGATTCACCCCAGAGTGCCACCATGGACATACCTGCAATGGCCGAGGACATAGTTGAACTTATGGATGATCTAAGTCTTGGTGAAGCCATTTTGATAGGACATTCACTCGGGGGTAAGGTGGGTATGCGGATTATGTCCAAGAATCACAAACTCGAGCTTTTTTGTTGAAGAACTTACATCGCAATAAAGAAGGGCGCTACATCTTAAAGTTAAATATGGCTGCCATTTCTGAGAACTACGGAACTAGTCTTGTCGCTGCTCCAGAGGGTGAACCTTACCAAGGGCCGAGTTTATTTTTAAAGGGTGAGACTTCAGCTTATATCCAGAGTAAGCATCAACCAATTATTCAGGCTCTTTTCCCCAATAGTGAGTTGTATGTAATTTCACAGGTTGGACATTGGCTACATGCTGAAAAACCCGATGAATTTAATGCCAAAGTGTCAAATTTTCTCATTAGCAACTGAACAAATGCGTCAAATCATAGTAGAATTCTCAAAAGGAAAACACATCTCTAGGAAGCTCTAATGTTTGAAAACTTAAAACCAGTCGCTATTGACCCAATTCTCGGATTAATGGTTGCCTTCAAAGCTGACAATCGTGCTGAGAAAATTGATCTTGGTGTCGGAGTTTATCAGGACGATCGTGGCCGCACTCCGGTCATGGCATCGGTCAAAGAGGCTGAATCTCGCCTAATGGAGTTAGAGACAACTAAGTCCTACCAAGGAATGGCTGGAGACCCTGATTACAATCAGCGGATGATGGAATTATTGCTGGGAAAAGATCACAGCATACTGAGTACTGGGCGGGTGAAAAGCATTCAAGCACCCGGAGGCTCTGGTGCTCTGCGTGTTGGCGCGGAAGTCATTCGACGAGCAAGGCCCGAATCTAAATTATGGGTTGGAATTCCAACTTGGCCAAACCATATACCTCTACTCGGGAGTGCTGGATTTGACATAAAACAGTACCCTTATTACGACATGGATGCTCGTCAAGTTGATACTGAAAAAATGATGGAGACTCTGCGGCAGGTTCCGGTAGGCGATTTGGTGCTGCTACACGGCTGTTGCCATAATCCAACGGGCGCGGATTTAACGAATGAGCAGTGGGATTTTATTGCTGACTTGGCGCTAGAGCGTGGCTTTATACCTTTTATCGATACAGCCTACCAAGGCCTAGGTAACGGCCTTGACCAAGATGCTTACGGAATGCGCATGATGGCTGAAAGATTGCCTGAGGTAATTATTGCTTCTTCCTGCTCCAAAAACTTTGGCTTATATCGCGAACGTACAGGTTCTATTACCTTTATTGCGGAAACGTCTGAGCAAGCTGATATTGTGGTCAGCCAGGCAATGTCGACGGCGCGGTCTATTTATTCAATGCCTCCGGCGCATGGTGCGCTTCTTGTGTCAATGGTATTAGGGGACCCTCAACTCCGCAGCCAGTGGGAGGCTGAATTAGAGGAAGTTAGGCTACGCATAAAGTCTATGCGCAATCTACTTTGTGACAGTCTTGAGAACAATGCTGCTGGAATGGATTTCAGCCATATCAAGCGGCAGAATGGTATGTTTTCATTTCTAGGAATTACTACTCCTCAACTGGAACGCTTAAGGACTGAATTTGGTATTTATATAGTCTCCTCTACGCGGATCAACTTGGCGGGAGTTAATTCGAATAATATAAAGCACCTAACTCAATCTTTACTAACGGTTTTGGAGTAAAACTCTGTTCTGAAAGTCTAGTCAATATGACCGTTAATATAAGGTTTTGAAATAGCGACAAGGCGGTTTAGGAGTGCATTTATGTCTAGAGTATTACAGTCGACTTGGATATCTGCATAGCGTAAATAGAGCTCTCTGCGCTCATTAAAAAGACTTGAGAAACTTTGATTAGGGCGACGGGCAATGCCCCTGGTAGTAAAGTTAGTAATACGCCTCTCTAGCTGGTCTTGAGGTAGATCTAGAAATATGACCATTCCTTGGGACTTCAAGTGAATCATGCCAGCACCTGAATATACGGCGCTACCACCGGTGGCGACAACTTTCGCAGAAACATCTTCCTTGAGCAACACTTGCTCTTCAGCAGTTCTCAAAGACTGATAACCATTTTGGTTTATATACTTTTGAAGGCCACTATTTACGTACTTTTCGATCGTTCGATCGGTATCAATAAAACCTAGTCCTAGAGATTTTGCCAAGAGCACGCCAACAGTGCTTTTCCCAACGCCGGGCATGCCTATTAACACGATTGCTTTAGATGTTTTTTTTGTCATGCTAGTGTCTCTGACCAGTTACCACCATTTTGAGTGCATTATGCATCAAATCGTTTAGTTCAATACTAAAAAAGTGATTTGATTTAGCCAATAGTTAATAGCTACTTTGAATGGAAAGTTTTAAGAAAATAACAGATTTGTACGGTGAGACTGTATAATTAAAGAAATATGCAATGGATTAGTTTAGATGGCTCATTTTCAGCGAATAGGCTTGTTTGGAAACCTAGATCTACCTGAGGTCAAGGATTCTCTGCGTAAGCTTGAGACGTTCCTCGTAAGTCAGGGGCGTGATGTTATCTATGAGAGAGGCACAGCGGATATCGTTGACTGGTCTGTTACGGAAATATTGCATACCTCAGAGTTTGCTGGGGCCATTGACTTGGGTATTGTGGTGGGTGGCGACGGCAGTATGCTTAGTGCCAGCCGAAAGATGGCATCTATAGGCGTACCTCTGCTGGGAATAAACCGTGGTCGTCTGGGGTTTTTAACAGATATCTCTCCAGATGAGATCGAAGCACGTGTCTCCACAGTACTTTCAGGAGATTACGTGCAAACTCGACGTTTTATGCTGGAGACGACGGTAACTCGAGATAACGAAGTTATTGGGAGCGGTACGGCAGTTAATGACATTGCTATGCACCCAGGCATGTCGGTCAGAATGATGACCTTTGAGCTCTATGTGGACGGTGAGTTTGTTTACAGTCAGCGCTCTGATGGTTTAATCGTAGCAACACCGACAGGTTCAACTGCCTATGCACTTTCGGCCGGAGGGCCCTTGCTGTTCCCCGAGCTCGATGCAATGGTGGTTGTGCCCCTTAACCCCCATACACTTAACAGTAGACCCATTGCCCTTCATGGAGATGCGCAAATTGAGTTGAGAGTAAGTACACGTAATGAATTACAGCCAGTATTGACCTGCGATGGGCATAACGACATTGTCACTCAGCCAGGGGATTTAATAAAAATTGCCCGCCATGCCCACGACATTTTGTTGATTCATCCCAAGGACCATAATTTCTATAGTGTTTGTCGCTCAAAACTGGGCTGGGGAAGTCGTTTAGGCGTAGAAACTATAGACGATTAGTTTAATATTACCGGATACTTCTTACTTTATGCCCCAGAATCCCAATTGGTATGTCGCCGCTAAACAATATCCTGCAGTTACTGGGTTGATAGTTTTAAGTGCCATCGGCGGAATGTTAGTTACTTTAAGTTATCCAACGGCGGTTCGTTACTTTAGTTTCGGTGGATTTAGGGGCGAAGATTACTGGCGTCTTATTACACCTATTTTTCTTCATTTTGGCATAGTGCATTTTATTTTTAATAGTCTCTGGTTATCGATGCTTGGCTCCCGCATTGAGCGGCTATCTGGGTCGATCCATCTGATTTTACTTGTTCTAATTTCTGGTTTAGTTTCCAATCTGGCTCAATTTTGGTGGTCTGGAGCAGCAAATTTTGGTGGGATGTCTGGGGTAGTCTATGCGTTATTAGGTTATATCTGGATCGTAAACAAATTAGTGCCGCACTCACTAACAGCGCTACCAAAAGGTATTGTTGGCTTTATGATTGGTTGGCTAATACTTTGCATGACGCCCATATTGACCTTCTTGCTCGGTGTTGGTATCGCTAATGCCGCACATGTAGGGGGACTCATTATTGGCATGGTCCTCGGACTTATTTTTGGAGTCTTGGCACGATTCAGGAGAAAGCATGAACTTTAAGCAACTCGTTGAGGGCATTACACCTGATATCTATGAAGGTCTAAAGCGTGGAGTCGAGATTGGTAAATGGCCTGACGGGAGAAGTCTAACTGAGGAACAAAAGATCCTTTGTATGCAGGCGATAATTACCTATGAAGAATCAATGCCCGCGGATCAGCGAACAGGTTATGTGCCTCCCAAAGTCGAACCTTGTGATACAACAGATGAGGTGCAGCCACTATCATGGAAAAATTGATGGGTTTCAAACAATCTGGTCATCTACTCAAAATGGAGGCGAACATTTCCCCGGAGGGATACGTTGAATATCAACTGCCCCTTGGTGAAGAGCGGGTGCCTTTAAATCAATTTATTGGTCAGTCTATTTCCCTGGAACATCTCGGTGAT
>QXZO01000218.1 GCA_009886305.1 Betaproteobacteria bacterium | reverse complement strand
GTCATAAATCATATTTGATTTTTTGATGTTCTTTTGTTCAATTGAAGATAGTCCACCTTGGTCACTAAGCCACTTAAACACTAACCCAGCCATGTATATGGCGTATGTTGGAGGAGTATTAAACATTGACTGACTATCCGCCTGAACGGCATAACTAAACATCGATGGCAAATCCGTAGGAACACGACTTAATAAATCCTTACGGATAATAGTGATTGTGAGGCCAGCAGGACCTATATTCTTCTGCGCACCAGCATAAATAAGGCCAAATTGAGACACATCAAGTGGTCGGGATAAAATGTGTGATGACATATCAGCTACTAAAGGTGCGGGCAGGTTGAAGGGATAATCATGAAACTCCACCCCACCAATCGTCTCGTTAGAAGTGATATGAATATAACTAGACTCTGAACGTAAATCCCATGAATCGTAAGAGGGAATATCTGAAAAGTTACTGTCCTCCGACGTAGCTGCGACATGAATCGAACCAATTTTTTTACCCTCTTTGATCGCTTTTTTCGACCACTGGCCAGTGCAGACATAATCGGCTTCCCGGGAATCTGCGAGCAAGTTCATTGGTATAGTGGAGAACTGAGTTGAAGCACCGCCTTGCAAAAATAACACTTGATACTCATCACTTAACTCAAGAAGTGAAGTCAGTGTTCGCTCTGCATCCTCAGCAATACTAAGAAACTCTTTACTTCGATGACTCATTTCTGTCACGGACATTCCAGATCCAGACCACTCAAGCATTTCCTCCTGAGCTTGCTGTAACACCGCTTTCGGTAGGACAGCTGGACCAGCACTAAAGTTATATATCGTACTCACACCAAACCTCAAACATTAATTTTAAATAAAGAAAACGCAAGCAGCCCCTGGCACAACATAGATAAAAGCTTATTCAGTAGAGCCCTCTTCGTCGACCTGTCCCTCAACTTCGACTTGTCCTTCGACTCCAACCTGCTCCTCAACTTTTACTAAGCCAGCTAATTTTTCATCGGCACCCAGATTAATGAGACGTACCCCTTGCGTCGCGCGCCCCATTTCACGTATCTCGCTGACAGAGCTGCGTATCAAGACCCCACCAGTGGTTATCAGCATTGTCTCATCCTTCTCGGAGACTAACTTCGCAGAAACCACTCGACCATTTCGCTCACTCGTTTGTATTGCAGTCATCCCTTTCGTACCTCGGCCGTGCCTCGTATACTCCAAGACTTTAGTACGCTTCCCATAGCCATTTTCGGTTGCAGTCAATACACTTTGATTCTCATCATCGACAACAACCAGGGAAATAAGCGTGTCTTTATCTGGCAAACGCATGCCACGAACACCTCTAGCAGTTCTGCCCATTGCGCGGACATGATTCTCGGCAAATCGAACAGCCTTGCCACCGTCCGAAAACAACATAATGTCATGTGACCCGTGAGTAATCGATACACCGATTAGATGGTCGTTTTCCTCAAGGTCAACGGCAATGATACCCATCAGTCTTGGGCGAGAGAAATGCGACAGAGGTGTTTTCTTAACGACACCTCTACTCGTTGCCATAAAGACAAAATGATCATCGTCAAATTCTTTGACTGGCAAGATCGCCGTAATCTTTTCACCTTCGGCCAATTGCAGAAGATTCACTATTGGTTTACCACGACTCGCGCGACTTGCCTGAGGCACCTCGTAGACCTTCAGCCAATACATACGGCCTAGATCTGAAAAACACAAAATATAGTCATGCGTATGCGCAACAAATAAGTTATCGACAAAATCATCCTCTTTTGTCTTCGTTGCTTGCCTGCCTCGTCCACCACGCCGTTGGGCCTGATAATCACTCAACGGTTGTGACTTTACGTAGCCCGTATGCGATAAGGTAACCACCACGTCTTCGGGCGTTATAAGATCTTCCAAGGAAATATCTTGAGCGTTTGCCTCAATCACACTCCTTCTCTCATCTCCAAAATCAAGTTTCGATTGACCTAATTCTTCTTTGATGATTTCCTTCACACGGTGGGTATTCCTAAGAATATCCTCCAAATCAACGATTGTATCGATCACATCTCGGTATTCTTGCTCGATTTTCTGTTGCTCCAAACCAGTGAGCCGTTGAAGCTGCATCTCTAAAATTCGTTGAGCTTGAGTCTCAGACAAATGATATCCATCATCTTTCAAGCCAAACGGATCTAATAGGTCCACATCTTCCCCAAGCCCTCGCGCTAAAAGTTCTTCAACAAGTTTTGAGCGCCACACACGCTCAATGAGAGCCGCCTTAGCTTCTGGAGGCGTAGGCATAGACTTGATTAAGGCTACAATCTCGTCGACGTTAGAGAGGGCCACAGCTAAACCCTCTAAAATATGCGCTCTTTGTCGCGCCTTACGTAATTCAAAAGCCGTGCGCCGCGTTACGACCTCTTTGCGGTGACGAACAAATTCCTCAATGAAGTCTTTGAGGTTAAGTAATTTAGGCTGACCATCGACCAAGGCCACCATATTCATCCCAAACGAGTCCTGTAGTTGCGTATCCTTAAATAAATTATTGAGGACCACCTCCGCTATTTCGCCGCGTTTAAGCTCTAGCACGACACGCATGCCCGACTTATCTGACTCATCTCTGATGCCTGAGGGCGAAACACCTTCAAGCCTCTTATCCCTAACTAATTCTCCAATTCGAATAAGCAGTGAAGACTTATTAACCTGATATGGCAGCTCATCGATGATGATGGCTTGGCGCCCTCCGGCCCCGTCGACGTCTTCAATATGTGTTTTGGCGCGCATTAGTACCCGCCCACGTCCGGTTCGGTAAGCCTCTTTAATTCCAACAGTACCGTAGATTATTCCTTTGGTTGGAAAATCTGGAGCCGGCACAATATCCATGAGTTCCTCAACGCTAATATTGGAATTATCGATTAATGCAAGACACGCATCGATGACCTCACATAGATTGTGCGGCGGTATATTTGTCGCCATTCCCACTGCGATCCCAGACGAGCCATTAACCAGTAAATTTGGGATCTTTGATGGCATAACGAGGGGTTCGAGCTCTTTACCATCATAGTTCGGCCCATAATCGACCGTTTCTTTGTCTAAATCAGCGAGAATTTCTCCCGCTAGCTTCTGAAGTCGGCACTCTGTGTATCGCATGGCTGCTGCATTATCGCCATCAACGGAGCCGAAATTTCCTTGTCCATCAATAAGCGTGTACCGTAGGCTAAAATCTTGGGCCATTCGAACTAGCGTATCGTAAATCGCACTATCTCCATGGGGATGATACTTACCCATAACCTCACCAACGACCCTCGCGCACTTTACGTAAGGACGATTCCACTGGTTATTAGCCTCGTGCATGGCATAGAGAATTCTGCGGTGAACTGGCTTCAGCCCATCTCTAACATCTGGTAACGCACGCCCTACGATCACGCTCATTGCATAATCCAAATAGGAACTGCGCATTTCCTCTTCTAAACTGATCGGCAAAGTCTCTTTTGCAAATTGATCCATGCGAACTTTCTTAACAAATTAGGCTCAAAAGTGCCAAGCTGAATCAAGCCAGAAATCAACGGTCGGAATGCGCGTTTTAGAGCTGCTTGATCCCATTATTATTAACCTATAAGGATATCACACCCGAGGACCTCTTGAGGACTAGTTTGTAGACTTCTATGAGATGAATAAAGTAAAAATTTAGTTAAAAAATTCTCAACTCCTACCCATTCAACGTCTAGAGCCGATAACATACTAAAAACGACAGTTAAACTCGCAAATGGATTCAAAAAAATGACAACAAACATCGACCCTTCGGAAATAAAGAAATTTGAAGCACTAGCTCATCGATGGTGGGATCCGGATAGCGAATTTCGCCCTCTACATCAAATCAACCCACTTCGAGTCAATTACATCGAGTCATTGATGAGCTTGCATGATAAAGAAGTCTTAGATGTAGGCTGCGGCGGAGGGATACTCGCTGAAGGGCTGGCAACTAAAGGCGCTCGTGTAACAGGAATAGACATGGCAGAGAAAGGTCTGAGTGTAGCGAAACTTCACTTACATGAGAGCCAACTGAACATAAATTACAAAAAGTCATCCGCTGAGGACTTTGCAATTCATCACGAAGGCAAGTTTGATGTCGTTACTTGCATGGAAATGTTGGAGCATGTCCCCGACCCGAGCAGCGTGGTGCGTGCTTGCGCTGAATTAGTCAAGCCAGGCGGACGAGTCGTATTTTCGACGATCTCTAAGACACCGAAGGCGTTTTTATTCGCCATAGTTGGCGCAGAACACATTTTACGGCTGCTACCAAAAGGCACTCATGAATACAAAAAATTTATCAAGCCTTCAACGTTGGCTAAAATGGCACGAGAATCAGGACTAGAGGTAGAAAAAACAAAGGGGATGGGGTATAACCCAATAACGCGGGTTTATTCACTTAACAATCAACTGGATGTTAACTATATTCTCGTCACCCGGAAATCAACATAGATTGTAGCAGCTACCAATAGGAGATCGGACCATGCATAGCCCTAAAAAACAATGCTCACACCTTGCACTTTCTTTTTTGGTCATCATACTTTCAAGCTGCGCCTACGGGCCACAGTTTATCGATCTCGCTCCAGATGTTATCGGTCCGACAGACACAAACTTTTACAAAACCAAGCAGCCATCAGTTGTTGTGACAGTAAAAGACTCTCGACCAAGTGACGTTTTGGGTTCTACCGGTGACGATTCCGCGCGTTTTGATATCACACTCAAGGGAGACGTAACAAGCGCGTTGAAGGCAAAAATACTGCCAGCACTAGAATACAGGGGACTCATTCCAGTGAAAGTCTCGAATCCCGACTTGCCAAAATTAATTATAGATTTGCAAAAACTCCAACTTAGCTCCTTAAAAACCCAGCGATTCGGGTATGTGACTACCTTGGATTTAGAAATTGTGGCTTCTATTGTTAATGAAAATAAAAAGTATTCCAAAAGATATAAAGTCGAAACCGAAAAAAAGATGGGAAGCATATCATCGTCTAGAAACAGTGAAAATATGGTCAATGAGGCAGTTACACAAGCTCTTTCCGCAATAATCAACGACGAGGCTTTATTCAGGGCATTTGATCGATAAGATCGGCAAAGAAACACCACGCACATGCACACGCATCTGTTAACGCTGGTCAGCAATCGAGGGATCGTTTAAACTAACCGAAGTTGGGGGCGACCCGGTTTCGACGTGGGTTGCGAAACAGCTCGGTGCATGCCAAGGTCCAGTTACCTTGTAAATCAGCTGGAAAACGTATAGTCGCAAACGACGAACGTTACTCTCTAGCCGCCTAATACCGGCTAGACTCCGCACCAGCTTTCTCTCGGGTTGGGTTGGGTAACCAACAGCGGAGTCATAAACGAGGGATCGTGGAATCTGGGGTTACTTCAGATACCATTAAATTTAAGGTAACTCGTTGTCTTCAGGGCTGTCGATCAACCTAAAGACGATTAAATCCAATGATCTGACTAAGCATGTAGTACCGACTGCAGAGGGCTTGCGGACGGGAGTTCGATTCTCCCCGCCTCCACCATTCAACCTTCACGTTATCTTGGTTGTCTCAATATGTTAAGTTTTAACGTTAGAAGTTAAACGTCAGCAAAACATTCTCACAGGTTAGTGAGTTAATTTTACATCCCTTGATTATGGCTTTAAAGTATACGGATGGCACGGCAAGAGTAAGCCTTTAACGGAGCAATCAATATGGCCAACATAGAATCGATCCTCAGCCACGCAGAGAATTACTGCCAGACTCACGGGATTCGGTTAACCCCAAAGCGCAAGCAAGTATTGTTCGGACTTGTGAAAGCGCAGAAGGCCCTCTCTGCATATGACGTGATTGATGAAGTTAAACGCGAGTTTAATATCGTTTTGCAGCCAATGTCCGTGTATCGCATCTTAGACTTTCTGACAGAAAATCAACTAATTCACAAATTGAGTACGGCAAATAAGTTTATTGCTTGCTCCCACATTACTTGTAATCATGCTCATGAAGTGCCGCAGTTTTTAATCTGTGGGACCTGTCACAAGGTTAGCGAAATCAATATTGATAAATCTCTAATGTCTATCTTAAGGGAAAACATACAACAAAAAGGATTCAAATTGGTAAGCCCGCAATTGGAGATGAGTTGCTTATGCAATGAGTGTGCAACTAGTATTGCTCCAACATAACGAAGACAGCAATAGCACTAGCCGTAACTCGATACGAAAGCCAGCAAGCACCATTCTCGTCAAAAAATATCTGGCCTAGGTCTGCGTTCAAACCCGATGGAGCGTAATTTTATTTCAAGAGCTCATTCAGTCAATAAGGTTAATACGGTTAAGGGAGCATCCGTTTTACTACTCCATCACGGAGCACAAACCAATGGTATAGCGCAGCAAGAATATGTACGGTTATAAGACCTATCAATAGATACGATAAATCATGGTGAATTGATTGCAAAAAATCACGGATCTCGGAGTTATTTGAGCCCATTGGAGGTATTTTAAATAAACCAAAATACGTCACGCCATACTTGGTAAATTGAGAGGCTGCAAAACCCACAACCGGCATACCAATTAGGCAGATATATAATAAACCGTGAGATACCTTGGACATAAAAACCTGCCATCTCGGCATCGAAGAGGGCAGTGCAGGCGGTGGGTTTTTATACCTCCACCATAATCGGATGAACATCAACAACCCTGTCGTTACTCCAATAGATTTATGTAGATTAAAAAAGTAAGCTCGGTCGGGGTCTCCCCTGGGAATATCGTGCATGTACATCCCCAAGCAGATCAAAATCAGAACGAGGATTGCAACTGCCCAATGAAGGAGCATTGAGAATTTATTATATCGGTCTTGCCCAAAAATCATGCCACCCTCTCTATACTCGACAGCTTCAAAATAATCATGCCTAACGGAATCGGATATTACCATACGCCGATCACGTCAAAATACTAAGTGTTCAGCACAAAAAAAACCGCCCTGAGGCGGTTTCTTCAAAATACTTCGAAAATCGTATTAACGATTTGCGATGTACATTGTTACTTCAAAACCAAAACGCATTTCTGTGTACTCAGGCTTGCTCCACATATTTATCTCCTTGTAATAATTAACTAACTAAATCTAACAAATCTTATTATCCACTTACTCTGTTCTATTGCAATTCTGACTTTTCTTAATTGCCCCTAGTGAAAATCATGAGACTATATCTAAATTTGTAATAAAATCAAATAAAAACAATTAGTTATAAATCCATTAACCCAGACCTCATCGCTATAATAGCCAACTCCGCGCTGTTAGAGGCACCAAGTTTTTGCTTTATATTGTACAAGTGCGTGCCAACAGTACGCGGGCTCAAACACATTACATTTGCGATATCCTGGACAGATTGGCCCTTAGCAAGGGAAATAAATACTTTGAATTCCTTCTCGCTCAAACTATCCACAGGATCCTTATTACCCGACACCTGCTCAACAGCAAGTTCCTGAGCAATTTGTGGTTCTAGATAGGTCTTCCCCCGATGAACTGTTTTCACCGCATCGATCAACGCATCTGCGGCGCTGCGCTTAGTCAAGTAACCAATCGCACCAGCCTTTAACACCCGTCTTGCATGCATGACGTCTTCATGCCCAGAGAGCACCAAAATTTTTTGATTAGGTTCTTTAGCCAGTATCCTATCGATCGCCTCCAACCCGCCGATACCAGGCATCGAAATGTCCATCACTAGAACATCTGGGTTATGCGCTTGGAAAGTTCGAACAGCCTCCTCCCCACTGTCAGCCTCTGCTACAACCGATATCTCCTGAGCACCTTCCAGCAAGAGCTTAAAACCCATCCTAACGACCGCGTGATCATCAGCGAGCATAACTTGAATCAAGTTAGTTCCCATAAATTCCTCAAACATCGATTACACATCCGTTTGTACACCCCCCATTTCAACCATCATATTTGCCGTAATGAGTGTCCCCGAGCCACGATCAGATTCGATCTTGATGTCTCCGTTAAACGCTTGAACTCTCTCGCGCATCCCCAAAAGACCAAACCGTCTAGACTCCGACACATTCACATCCAACCCTTGACCATCATCTTGGACTCTAATCACAATGTGAGCAACATTAGATTCGACTAGTCCCGCAGTAACTGATACTGAAACATTACTTGCAAGCGCATGTTTCGCCGCATTCGTTAAGCACTCTTGAATCACTCTATAAACAGTGATGTTGACGTACTCTCCATAACGATTAACGTCACCGTCAAAGTCTAGTTTCAATATTAGATCCTGGTTCGCCCTTCGATGCTGATCGCAAAGTTCGGTAATCGCATCCTCTAGCCCCAAATGATCAAGCGCACTAGGTCGTAGCTCCCTGATAATTGAATGAACCATATCGTAAATTCTAGAGGTTACATCGACAATCGTTAGTGCATTTTGACGCGTCATCGATTGTTCATCAGACTCCCGATTAGCAATTGCGGTACCTATAGTTTTAATTGCCGTCAAATTTTGGCCCATCTCATCATGCAACTCTCTCGCAATCGATTTACGCTCCTCCTCTAATTTTTCTTGGATCAGTTGAGTTAATCGTTTATTTTGCTGAAGCTGCATCTCTGCCGAAATACGACTTTTATAATCTGTCATGTCCCGAAGTACACTGATTTGCCCCACGAGTTGGTCCGTATCCGGATCGACCAGAGGTGCCATGGAAACTTCCACATCAACCGCTGCACCATTTTTCTTGAGCCTTTGACATTCATAATGCTCAATAATTCGAGACGTCGATACACGATCCCGCATCGAATCATGCATATCGAGACCTTCATCGGGTACGATATTTTTGATTGACTGCCCCAATATTTCTCCTGAAGCAAATCCAAATAATCGTTCAGCGGCCGGGTTCCAAAAAGACACATTACCCTCCAGGTCACAAATTAAAATCGCATCGCTAGACTGTTGCGCGACAAGAGCAAGTCTTGCATTCTGAGCTAACGCATCATGTAAGTTGGTGGTCATACGGTTAAACGTATGGCCAATGGCATCGAATTCTGGCAGTTTATAATCGGGCAATCGTATCGATAAATCCCCTTTCTCAAGAAGTGACATCGCTGACAAAATACCCTTCAGAGGGCGCATCGCACGACCAAGCAAACTGAAAATAGCGACATTCAAACTTACAAAAAAAATAATTAATATAAGACCGAAACGTCTGAGCTCATCCCATGCATCTAAAACAGACCGAGATGAGTCTGGTGTAATCACAATATATCCGAAAGGCATATTGAGTTGAAACTCGCGGTCTCCCGGAGACATCAGTGTAGAAAACCAATCAGGCGCCCATCGGCCCTGTTTGTAAACGGATGGGGGCGACTCATACACAAGCACATCCGATTGGTCATAGAGTCTGATCTCGTTCGCACGCACCCGTCCTGCTCTTCTTAAAAAACCTGCGAGCCCCTCAACTGGATCGACTCCTTCCATAAGTGGACGTCGACTGAGCGCTACCGACTCCAGCAACTGCACAGTAACTTTTGTTCCGGCCTCAATTTCCTCTTTAATGGATTTCCGACGATCGTCAATAAGGATGAATGCGGTTACCAAAAAGAAAATAACAGCAATAAAAGAAATAGCGGCATTAACTCGATATCTAATTCCCATGAATCGCCCGCAATCGTATTTTTAGATGCTCCATCTCATCTGAAAGCGTATCAGCAATTTTCGACTGCCAAGCCCCGTGACCACCAGAAGCGACTATATTTAGCGTTGAATCAGGTAGCATCTCATGTAACCTATACGCTGTTATTGGGGGACAAATCATATCCATACCACCTTGGACAATGACAGTTGGATTGTTAATGAATGCTGCTTTTTGTAGCAATTCGTCTTTTTTAAAAAAACAAGAATGCTTTAGGTAATGAAGCTGGACCTGAGCTCGCGCTAACTCAGCGCCAGTGGCTTCACGCTTATCTTTTTTCCTTTTTTCTGGGTTTTCAATACCCACCATCATTGACTGAATCTCATAATCAAGCCAACGACGACAGGCCTCTTTGGCAACTGAATGATCTATTGAATTCACCCGGTCGTGATAATGGTCCACCAAATCACCTGAACTATCCCACATTAGTTCTTGGTGCGCTTCAGGCATGAAACGCTTTAACCCGTCGGTGAACCATAGCACCTCATCAGGAGAACCAAGAAAGATACCGCGCAGAACCAATGCCTCAACACTGTTTCCATGCTCGGCAGCATAGGCCAGCGCCAGAGCACTACCCCAAGAACCCCCAAAAATCACCGCCTTTTGAGTAATCCCTAACTTAACCCTAATCAAATTAACATCTTGAACTAAATGTGAGGTTGTATTGTTGTCGGTAGACCCGTTAGGTAACGATTGACCGCAGCCTCGCTGATCAAACAAAACAATATCGAAGAATTTTGGATCAAAATATCTTCGATGATTCGCATTAGTACTACTCCCAGGACCACCATGTAGGAATATTACGGGGACACCCCCTTCTCGGCCACTACGCTCTACATAAAGACGATGTCCGTCACCAGTGTCAATGAAGTCGCTAAAATTCGGTTTAATTTCTGGATAAATAGGCACGTTTTCTATAAAACCTTTATATAAAATAAAGCTACTTTATCTCAATAGGAATAGTCACCACTGTCGTCGTAAATTGTTTTAGTGGTGGCGCAGGCAAATCACCCTTGTCAACCAAACGCTCAATTAATCTAAGATAATATCGGTCAAGTGGTTCGAAGTCGCTGGACTCATAAATTTTCGACTCTATCAGCTCACCTTGATCATCAAAACTAAGAGTAATTATTAATAACGCGCCTTTATGCCTCGCATCAACCACTGAACGCTTTCGCAG
>QXZO01000217.1 GCA_009886305.1 Betaproteobacteria bacterium | reverse complement strand
CACATCGAAAAATTACGTGGAGCTGGGTTTCAACGGATCGTCATTAATGTCAGCCATCTAGCGACTCAAATTAAACAATTTATCGCCAATCAATATGACTCGGGGCTAGACATTGTGATCTCTGAGGAAAAAACTCCCCTCGAGACAGCCGGAGGCATCGCCAACGCTCTAGAACTCATTAAACGCGATATTTTCCCGGTCGTTAATGCTGACATATACTCAGAGCTTCCATTCCAGCGATTAAACGAAGCTGTCAATACATTAAATATTAGTTCAAAAACGGGGTATCTCTTTATGGTTCCAAATCCAGAGCACCACTTAGAAGGTGACTTTCATTTAGTCGATAAAAAACTTGAATCTCGTGGGGAGCAAAAATTGACTTTCAGCGGTATTGGTGTGTATCGAGCCTCTATGTTTACTGGGATATCCAAAAACACGCCTGTTGCGCTTGCACCGATCCTCAATCGCGAGATTAACTGTGACCGTATGTTAGGTGCACTTGTAAAGGAATTTTGGTCAGACGCAGGCACCCCGGAGCGACTGAAACAAATTGATCAATTTGTTTCGGCGCGTAACCAATGATTTATCGACCACAACATTTTCGATCGAAAAGTTGTGAGCGATCCATACAAGTAATAGAACAGAATCCGTTGGCTACCGTGATTACCTCGTCTGGAGAAGACCCGGAGATTGCAATGATCCCCATCTTAATGAATCAAGAGCAATACCAATTGGAGGGTCATTTTGCTCTACAAAATGATATTTGGCGTAAATTCCAACAAATCAATACAGCAACTTTTCTATTCCGAGGCCCACAAGCATATATTTCACCCACATGGTACGACACCAGCCCGCACCTGCCCACATGGAATTATGCGGTTGTTGAAGTCAAAGCTAAAGTTGCTTTAGTCGAGGATCAAGAATCGACGATCAAACTGCTCAATAAATTTACGAAACATTTTGATCGGAATTTTTCTCAGTTTAGCGAGTCTGTCCCTTACTTGGAATTAATAAATAACGCATCACTGGGAGTAATTTGTTTTCAAGCTAAAATTGTAAGCATTAATGCAAAATTCAAGTTATCCCAAAATAAGCAACGCTCAGAGGTCGAGAGACTAATCGATACGCTTCGAAAAAGAGGAACTAATAGGTGCCATTTATTAGCCGATTTAATGGAACATGAATTAAATGATAAACAAAAAATAAGCGAGACAGACTAAATATGACAACCCAATTTACGCATAGGCGGCAGGAGCTCGCAACGGCAATAAAAGCTGGCATTGCTGTAATTCCAACCGCCACTGAGGCAATCAGAAACAAAGATGCCCACTTCCCTTATCGGTTTGACAGCTATTTTCACTACCTGACGGGATTTGACGAACCCGAATCTGTTGTAGTTGTAATCGGTGGTGAGCCTTCTCGGTCCATTCTGTTTTGTCGTGCCAAAAGCGAAGAGCGCGAAACATGGGATGGTTTTCGTCATGGCCCAGAGGCAGCAAGAAGCCAATTCCACTTTGATGACGCCTTTGCGATTGATGAGATAGATACAATCCTTCCCCAACTCATTGAAAATAAAAACACGATTTTCACATCCATTGGTTTTGAACCAAATTGGGATAAAAAAATAACAAGTTGGTTAAATAAGACAAGATCGCGAGCGCGCGAAGGTATCGCAGCTCCAGCGAGTCTCGTTGACGTCAGAGAAATACTGGATGAGATGAGACTTATCAAAGATGCCGAAGAACTCGATATCATGCGACAGGCGGCAAAAATATCAGCTGAGGCTCATATACGCGCAATGACGGCCACGACGCCGGGGAAGTATGAATACGAAGTTGAAGCTGAACTGCTATATCATTTCAAAAAAAATGGCTCCCAGTTTCCTGCCTATACCTCCATCGTCGCAGGAGGAAGGAACGCCTGTGTTCTGCACTACATAGAGAATAACGCTGTTCTAAATGATGGCGATTTACTGCTCATCGACGCTGGGTGCGAACTTGACGGCTACGCTTCTGACATTACCCGAACCTTTCCTGTAAACGGTAAGTTTTCTGGGCCTCAAAAAGCAATATATGAACTCGTCTTAGACGCACAGCGAGCAGCGATCGAAGCTACCTCTCGTGGTAATAGTTGGCAAGCGCCCCACGATGCAGCAACTAAAGTCTTAGCACAAGGGTTCATTGACTTAAAGCTTTGCCATGGCTCCCTCGATAAAGTCTTGGAAAAACGCGAATACTTGAAGTATTACATGCACAGGACTGGACATTGGCTTGGAAGAGACGTCCACGATGTGGGTAATTATAAAAGCGATGGGCAATGGCGAAACCTCGAACCGGGAATGGTTTTGACTATAGAACCAGGATGCTACATTCGCAGCGCCCCCGATATACCAGAGCAATTCTGGAACATCGGAATCCGTATTGAGGATGATGCGATCGTCAAGCATGATTCCGGATGTGAAATTATTACATCTGGGGTGCCTAAAACAATCAAGGACATCGAGTTGCTCATGTCAGCTTAAATGCAATGATGTCAGAGACTCATTACGACGTAGTAGTAATTGGGGCGGGGCCAGTGGGTTGTGTGGCAGCGCTTGCCATGAAACAAATAGGATTATCCACAGCAGTCTTAGAGGTACAGTCGGAAAAATCCGAGATATCTGATGGCCGGACACTAGCACTTTCATGGAATAGTTACCTGATTTTAAACCGACTCAACATTTGGTCGTCCAACGAGGAAAAATTTCCAATCAGCAGAATTCAGATCTCAGATCGCGGACATTTCGGACAAAGCATAGTATCGGCATCAGATGTCCAATTGCCTAAATTAGGATTCGTGGTTCGGTTTAAGGATCTATTACCTCGGTTAAGAAAACAACTAAGCCAGCAGCAAGTTAAAACGCTGTTTGAGGCCTCAGCCAATTCTATCGAAAGATATAAGGATCACTCCAAAATTACACTCGATATCAATGGCACTAGCTCGGAAATTACCACCCGTTTAGTCGTGATGGCTGATGGAGGACAATCTTTAAATATTGCCGGGCTCAAATTCAAAAAAACAGTCGAGTACGGTCACGATGCTATTGTAGGGATCATTACCAGCGATTCTAAGCCCAGCGATATGGCCTACGAAAGATTCACTAATTCGGGGCCTATTGCACTTTTGCCGCGAGGAAATGAGTATGCCTTTGTTTGGTCAGTTCCGAGTACTGAAAGCGTTGACTTACTGAACCAACCAGAAAGTCGGTTTTTAGATGCCTTTCAACATGCATTTGGAGACCGCTGTGGGCGATTCACCTCTATCCGCGAAAAAAAATCATACAGCCTTGCTACTCGCATCGCGGAGCAACCCTCGGACGGCGGCACTGTCATTATTGGGAATGCCTCACAAGCGCTGCATCCAATAGCAGCTCAGGGGCTAAATTTGGGCCTTCGAGATGCATGGGATCTCGCGGAAGTGTGTGGCGCCATCAAAAATGAACATCTCGCCAGTAGAGACACGGTCAATAAGTTTCGTAAAAAGCGTCGCTGGGATCGCCTTCAAACAACACTCTTCAGCACCGGACTTAACCGACTGTTTTCCAGTAAATTATCAAGCATTTTTGGGGCACGAGGCTTAGGGCTATTAGGGTTGGATTTGGTGCCTCTTGCAAAGAAATTAATTATTCGACAATTAATTTTCGGGCCAAAGTTATAAGTGTTTCGTAAATTTCCTTGTATCCTATAAAATCTAGGATTAGAAAAATAAAACACTTTATGAAAATCGGTCCTCACTTACTAAAATCGCCCGTAATTGCTGCCCCAATGGCGGGAGTAACCGATCAACCTTTTAGGCACCTTTGTAGAAAACTGGGCGCTGCCCTCGCTGTGTCCGAGATGGTTACATCAAATACGAAACTATGGAATTCAAAAAAAACACAGTTTCGTCTTAATCACAGAGGTGAAGATGCTCCAATAGCGGTACAAATCGCTGGAACTGATCCTTCACAAATGGCAGAGGCGGCTAAACTTAACGCAGATCTAGGGGCTGAAATAATAGATATCAATATGGGTTGTCCCGCGAAGAAGGTGTGTAAGGCGGCAGCGGGGTCAGCATTGCTGAAGGACGAAAAACTCGTTGCTTCGATACTGCAAACTGTTGTTTCTTCAGTAGAAATTCCAGTTACCTTAAAGATACGAACTGGATGGAGTGTAGAGTCAAAAAATGCAATCCAAATCGCTAAGATTGCTGAGAGCTGTGGAATACAAGCCCTCACCATTCATGGACGGACGAGAAATGATTTTTTCAATGGGGCCGCCGAATATGAAACGATCGCTCAAGTCAAGTCTACAGTTGAAATCCCTATCATCGCAAATGGTGATATAGATTCACCGAAAAAAGCATTTGAAGTACTGGAATCGACACAGGCTGATGCAGTCATGATTGGTCGAGCAGCGCAAGGAAGCCCTTGGATTTTTCGAGAAATCGTCCACTACTTAAAATGCAATGAGGAGCTACCGCCCCCGACAATGAATGAGCGAAAAAATATTCTTTTAGAGCACCTGAGCGAACTGTATAACTTTTATGGAGAACAAAAAGCTGTTCGACTGGCTCGTAAACATGTGAGTTGGTACCTCAGTGATCTACCAGAATCACGAGGCTTTCGCGTAGGGTTTAATGCACTTGAAAGTGGAAAAGCACAAGTGAGTTCAGTAATTAAATTTCTAGATCGCGTGGTGTACAACCAAAGCCTGGTCAACAACGAAGTTGCAGCATGAGTAAGTCTTCCGATATCAAAGACGCTGTTAGACACTCGATAGAAGCTTACTTTAAAGACCTGGAGGGCGAAAATGCACACGGAGTCTATGGCATGGTGATCGAGTCGGTCGAAAAAGCACTCTTCGAGG
>QXZO01000216.1 GCA_009886305.1 Betaproteobacteria bacterium | reverse complement strand
TAGGTAACCAGAAAGCCCGGACGCAAGGCAGATAACGCCAATAATTGCGGTAATGCTAGTTTGTACTACTTCCATACCGCTTCCGATTAAAAGAAGCGATGGACCGAAGACAAACATAAAAGGAATAATATAGCCAGTAGCACCCAGTCTTAGCGCAGCAATACTAGAGTCCCAAATGGAGGCCCGTGAAATCCCATTCGCTGCATATACAGCAAGTGCAACAGGTGGTGTGATGGCAGAAAGAATAGCAAAATAAAAGACAAACATATGTGCCGCTTCTACTATCACGCCTAGCTTCACAAGTGCGGGAACAAGTAGCGCTGTTTGCATGATGTAGGCAGGTGCAGTTGGCATACCCATGCCCAGTAATATACCTGCGAAACTTGTGAGAATAAGAGCTAAAAATAGATGATTGTCTGCGGCAGAAAGTACTAAATTTGTAAACTCTAACCCTAATCCAGTGATAAAAATTACGCCGATCACAATGCCCGCACAAGCGCAGGAAAGCGCTACCGTGACAGTATTTTTTGCGCCTTCTTCAAGTGCTTTAAGAATATTATTAACATTGATGTATTTTCGTGTCGATTTTCTCAGAAGCGCGGTAGGAATAGTGCTTGCAATTCCGCATAGCGCAGCGAAGGGTGCGCTGAAGCCGAGTAGCAGGGTTCCAACAATGATTAGTAACGGAAGAAAAAGGTGGCCACGTTCTTTGAGGACGGTTGAAACCTTTGGTAGCTCAGATTTATCTAAACCATGCATTCCATTTTTTTTAGCCTCAAAATGAATGCTTAAGAACAAGGCGACGTAATACAGTAATGCCGGCAATAGTGCATACATGGCTACCTTGAGGTAACTAATACCCAAAAACTCAGCCATGATAAACGCTGTAGCCCCCATAATCGGAGGCATAATTTGCCCACCTGTTGACGCTACAGCTTCTACAGATCCTGCAAAGGCCGGTTTATATCCGAGCCGTTTCATCAGTGGAATTGTGAATGCGCCAGTTGTCATTACATTTGCTACGGCGCTACCAGAGACGGTGCCAAACATACCGCTGGTGATGCATGAAACTTTTGCGGGACCTCCTGCTGAATGACCAGCAAGCCCCATAGCAAAATCCATAAATAATGCCCCCGTGCCGGTTCTTTCAACTAGCGCCCCAAAAAGAATGAACAGCATGACATACGTAGCTGAGACATATAGCGGTATTCCAAGAATACCTTCTGTTCCCATGTACATTTGTTCGATCACTCGCTCGAAGTCCACACCACCAATGGTTAACGCGTAAATGAGAAACCCAATAGCGGTTATTGGAAGTGCCCAGCCTACTGCGCGTCGTGTACCTTCGAGTACTAAAAGTACCGTAGTAATGCCTAGAATCCAATCGATAGGCTTGAGTGGGTCGACGTACACCATTCGGCTCACAATGTAGTCTTGATGCAGGACTAGGTAGCCACAAGCAAGGACGGTGAGGGTAATTAACAGTATTGAGTCTAATCTTAATCCTGATTTACCCTCTTTTTTAAGAGTGCTGGCGCTAGTTAGGAAAATAAGTGTCAACGCGAATGCCAGGTGCATCGCCCGAAGTGTGAGTGCGTCAGGAGGGCCTTGCCACGCAATGTATAAATGAAATCCCGACATCGATAAAGCAACTAAAGATATTACTGTTGCCATCTTGTTCAAGGATTTAAACATGAGTTTTACCTTTTATCGGACGTGGTGGACTTATTATTTTTTTTGCTTTTCGTACCATTCAGTTGCCCCAGGGTGCATCGGAACACCAATATCTCGGGTCATGGTTTCAATATTTAAACCCGCGATTGCTTTGGTTACTGAAACCAATTCCATTGAACCAGATTGAACAACGTCGAGTATGCGCGAAATGACATGATTTTCTACATCACAGCGAGCAGCAAGATGGGTGTACCAGAAAATTGTTGGTACATCATTATTTTGCTTCGGATAAGTCCCTGCAGGAATAAACCCTCTTTCGTATTTAGAATTTATTTTTAGCATTTTTTTGTGGGACTCTTCACTCATTGGCATGAGTTTAATAGTTCGGGAGCTAGCTAGATCCATAACTGCACCAGATGGAATAGTGGTTGTTAATGTAAACACATCAGCATTCCCATCTTTCATGAGCGTTACTGAATCCGTGTAAGAGCCAAAGCTCACGTTTTCAAGACTTTTGTAGCTCATATCATGCGCTTGTAATAGATGATTTGTTATTGCCTCCCCTGTAGCGCCTTTCGGTTGAGTCGCTAAAACTTTATTTTCTAAATCATATGGATTGTTCACGCTTGATTCCGCAAGTGTTACGACTTGGAAGTACTGTCGATATAAAGTCGCGATATTACATATGTTCTGCAGTGACTCTTTGAATGGTGGTTTACCGCCAATGGCATCTAGACTGGTAACGCTTTGCGCCAAAGCGATCTGTGCCTGTCCTGTGTGTAACGCGAGTGCGTTAGACACACCACCTCCCGGTAATACTTGAACTTTGATCTCTGATTGTCCATTTTCTATAAGTGCTTTGAGGGCGCCACCTAAAGGGTACCAAGCGCCTCCTTGAGGTCCTGTAACCAGTTTATATGTTTGAGTGTTACCGCTTTGATCGGAACAACCGACTAAACTCATTGAAACTAAAGCAATTGCGATTGCTATAGGCTTGAGATAATTATATTTCGTATAAATTGACACGCTAAATTTCCCCTTGATTATCTGTTTTAGCTACTTGATTCTTGTATTTAAGTACGTTCAACTACATATCCTAATTTTGGAAAATGAATACAAATAGTGCCAACGCGATCATTTTTGTGGATTAAACCAATCCTATTCTGATCCATTGTATGTATGTGCCCGAATACTTTTTCTTCACCTGTGTTCGAGTCTGAAATAATTGATACTCGATCTCCGACAGAGAGATTTTGTAGGTTGCTTGTATCTTCGCGTGCCTCATAAGTTGTCTTGGCATTTTTCGCGACATCCAACGCCTCCTGGGACATCATATTTATAGCGACGCCGTGACCTATACTTCTAACGGATTCTTCCCAGCGACAAATGTTAGGAAATTGCCCTAAAAAAGGAACTCCATTTCCCCAGCGCCTTCTGATAAACCATGTCAGGGCGTATAAGGACGCATCCGCGATGCTGGCTGAGTCACCTGTAAGAAAGCCTTTTTGCTCCTTTAACGATGCTTCTGCCCATGCTAGCTGGGCTCTAACCTGAGCAGTATAGTGCGGAATCCGCGCCTTAGCAGATTCAATATCTGGGTACTCATTTAAAAACAGTTTTTGTCGATCTTTTAAGAACTCTTTAGGAAGCTCATTGGATGAAGCAGCGACAGCTACTTTTACAACTGGGTGAAATAAGTTATCACACCACCTATTGATTATTTGAATTAGACCCAAGTTGTTGGAATTGGCTGGTTTGCGATAATCGAGTTCTGAAAGGATGAGTTGGCTATCACAAAAAACGTCAGCACCTATTTGCAGGATCGGTGTTCTTCTATAGCCACCGCTCAGTGGTATAACATCGGGTTTTGGCGGAAGATTCGGTATTTCTACGGAACGCCATGATAAATTTTTTAAACCCAAAATGACCCTAATCTTCTCTGAGAGAGGAGATGTCGAATAGTGATGCAGAATAAGTTCGGGCATACAGTTAGGTCTTTCTTTTAATTGTGGTCTAGTAAATATATCTTTTACACAGTCTAACCGTTAATGGTAATTCCTCCATCCGCGACGATTGTTTGGCCGGTAACGTAATTAGATGCATCTGACGCTAGAAACAGCGCAACACCCGCGATGTCGTCTGGCTCACCAAGTCTTTTGAGGGCAGTTTTTTCTTCATAATGCCCGCGAATTTTTGAGTCCTCCCAAAGCGCTTTTGCAAAATCAGTTTTAATAAGACCGGGTGCAATACCGTTAACTTTGATGTGTTTATCCCCCAATTCAATGGCTAGGTTTCGGATTAACTGCATGTCTGCGGCTTTCGATATCGCATATGCGCCAAGCCCGGGCGACCCCTTTAGCCCTGCAATTGATGAAACTATAAGGATTGATCCTCCACCTCTGTTGGACATATGTGGTGAAACAAGTGCGGACAACCAATGGTTGCTGAGGATATTATTTTTTAAAATCTTCTCAAATGCTTCATCTGGTATGTCTTTTAATTCGCCATAAAACGGATTAGAGGCTGCATTGCAGACCAAAATGTCGATTCCTCCATAGGTCGTTACCGAGAATTGAACTAGATCCTCTAAACTTGATTTATCCGATATGTTAGCTACAGTCGCTGTTGCTTCTCCTCCAAGAGACCGGATCTCATCCACCACCTCTTCACAAGCATCAATTTTTCTACTTGATACGATAACTTTAGCTCCATATCGTGCGTAAGCAATCGCTATGGATCTTCCGATGCCTCGGCTGGCTCCTGTAATGATGGTAACTTTATTATCAAGGCGGAAAAAACTTTTACCGTTTGGCATGGATTTATTGCTCCTGATATTTAGACTTGGTATCTATGGCCTATTGGTTAAAAAATAATAATGACAGGGTTAGCGCCATATGACCTCACAATTTCGAGACTTTGCTCGTTCGAGTAAATCAAAAAGAGGTTTTGCTCTAGTTCTTAAATTGACATCGCTATCGTTATCTTTTGATTTACTGTCATTACTCGGGTAGTGCACCAAAGATGGATGCTCGCGGGCACGAGTAAGCGCCAAAGAAATATCCTCCGGCAATATGGCGCTAGGTGTGTCTCCGGAAAGTCCCATTAATTTAAGTAATTGGGTAGCGTGCTGCTTAAACATAATTAAGTTTCCTACGCGACTTTCAAAGTGAACAAGAGCTGACATATGTTTATTGATACTTATGAAACGAATTAATTGATGTCACATTCTTAGAGAGGTACTTAAGTGATATTTACTTTTTTATAGTGCTCCCGATTCGATTTTTTCCTTCATAGTTTGAAGTCCGACCGAATACACTTTATTCAAGATCTTCACCAGAGTCTCGTCATCCTTTCCCGCTGGTGGAGTGTCCATCCAGTAATGTAGGCGCTTGAAGGTGGCTTTCCATTCAACCTGTGATTGTCCATCATTTAGCTCCACGACTGTCATGGTTGAATAATAATCACTTGATAGCGGTTGACCTTGCACATATGTGTAGGAGGCAGTCATGTTATAGGGATCATATTCAACGAGCCGCTCTTCAATTTTTGTTCCATTGCGACGAGTCAGTAAACGGATGGCACCTTGTTGCCTATTCTTGCCTAGGGTAATCTTTGTGTCTTCAATAAAAATAAGCCATTGATGTAAGCCGCCGAAGTCGCTCACGATGTCCCAGACTTTTTCCGAAGGAGCATTTATCGCTATCGTGTGCCGAACACTTAACTCTGGAGCCTCTACCGCAAACCCTGAGGGCACATATATTAAGAAAAAACTACTTATAGCGCTTAAAAAATACCGTAATATCATTTTTACTCCCGGCTGGTAGATATATTATTGTTCTTCTTCCTTGTACACATAATGTAACACGACGATACAGACGCTAAACGTTAAGAAACTAATTTAACTGAAAATGAATATTGCCCAATTTCTGTTGAGAGCACGTCAGCTGCATCCTGATCGAGCCGCTGTATCCATTGGAAGTAAAACGCTATATACATACCGATCGTTTTATGAGCGCGTTCGTGCCTTGGCAGTATCCATGACGCATGAGTTGTCTCTAAATGTTGAAGATAGAGTCGCTATTGTGATGCCCAATCATCCTGAATATCTCATTATTCGCTACGCTGCTTGGTTCGCGGGTTTGTCTGTTGTTCCGATCAACGCGAAACTGCATGTTCGGGAGATTCACTACATGTTGGACCATTCTGGTTCAAAGGTATGCTTTGTATCGAGCGGTCTGCAAGGTGAGCTTGTGTTAGATGCAGAGCGGGTTGAGCTTGTGGACGTAGACTCTACCTCTTATCAAGATATGGCGAATGTGGGCCAAGAGATGAAGATGGCAGAGGTGCAGCCCGATTCGCTTGCTTGGCTTTTCTATACGAGTGGGACCACCGGCAAACCCAAAGGGGTGATGATCACCCACCATAATATGCTCATTGGCGCTATGAGCTACCTTGTGGACGTTGACGGTATCTCAGAGACAGATAGCATCATTCACGCAGCTCCGCTGTCGCATGGTTCTGGCTTCTACGACATCCCTCATGTATTGAGGTGCGCGAATCAAGTCATACCAGCCAGTGGACAATTTAATCCCTCCGAAGTATTACAGTTGATACAAAATTGGGATGGAGTGACGATGTTTTTAGCGCCAACTATGATTAAACGTCTTGTTCAAATGCAGGTGGAAACTCAATGCTCGCTGAAAGGGTTGAAGACGGTCGTGTATGGCGGAGGGCCAATGTATCTTCAAGATATTAAACGGGCTCTTGACGTGTTGGGTCCACGTTTTGTTCAAATCTATGGGCAGGGTGAGTCGCCAATGACAATAACTGTTTTATCTAAAAAATTTATCAGTGACGCTTCCCACGAACGGTATGAAGAACGCCTTGCCTCAGTCGGAGTTGCTCAAAGT